>CAISOI010000601.1 GCA_903886985.1 uncultured Chthonomonas sp. | reverse complement strand
CCGTACATTATGCGGTCACATGAGGCATTTGAAAGTGACAGGTTTACGGCCGTCCGAAACAAAAGATGTTGGAGACGAGGCATACCTGTGCCACAATTTACTTAATATTGGATTCTCATCTTGAGAGGGACAAGACATGTCTAAGTTCTTTCGCTTTTCAGCCGTAATTTTATCAAGTGCCGCTATTTGGTCCATCGCCATGCCCGGCAAGTCTATTATTGTTAGTCCAAGGTATGTTTGGGATGACGCCAGCTACAGCGCCCTGAAAGCGGAGTACGATCTGGCAAATACAGCCTATCGCAAAAAGCTTCAAGACGAAGCTGAGGCCTCGATCAAGGCAATGCAGGAGCGACAATTGGCAGCCGAAAAGGCCGCCAAAGATGCGGTCACCGATGAAGACAAGAACAAAGCAAAAAAGACCGCCCGAATGTCGATGTCGATGCCTGCAATGAAAGCCATAAGCGCTGCTGACGGTCCAGGAGCTGTATTCTGCACTCGGTTTTTGAACTTTGCGGTTAAACATCCCAAAGACCCCGATGTACTCGAGTCGCTAAACATGGCATTTGCTACCTGCGGAGGACCTCTCTCGCCAAACGGGGTATGGGCAAGAGGCGTGAAGTTTCTTGAAACATATGAAGTAAGAAATCCGGCCTTAAAGAAAGAGATACGCTTATTTAGAGTTTTGGCGGGCGGAAGAGACAGCGGTGCGGATCAGTTTCTACGTGATGTTATGACCAAAAATCCGGATCGTCATGCCCAAGGTCGTGCTTGTCAGGCATTGGCCGGTGGTCGCAAGAATTCCGAGCGATTTGGTCTGGCTCTGCAACAGGACGAACGTTTAAGAAAGAATTACGAGAAGACGCTCGGGGTAGATGTCATTGAAAAGGTCATCGCTGATCTACCTGCCGCGCAGAAGGATTCGAGCGATCTCACTAATCTTCTAAAATCAAAATACGCGGATGTATGCCCAGACCTATCGATCGGAAGTCCGGCGCCAGAAGTACTCAATCATGACATTAGCGGCGCTGCTGTAAAGTTGAGCGCACTAAAAGGAAAGGTTGTAGTTCTGGACATTTGGGCAACCTGGTGCGGGCCATGTAAAGAGATGATTCCCCATGAACGTGAGATGGTTTCTAAATTGAAGGATAAGCCGTTTGCTCTAGTCAGTATTAGTTCTGACGAACAGAAACAGACCCTCTCGGAGTTTCTTGAGAAAGTTAGTATGCCCTGGACACACTGGTGGAACGGAAATAAAGGTGGAATCCTGGAAGATTGGAATGTGGAGTACTATCCCACTCTCTATGTTTTGGACTCGAAGGGCATAATCCGATATAAGGATCTACGTGGTAAAGAGCTTGAAGATGCCGTAGAAAAGCTTCTCGGAGAGATGTGATAATAGCTGAGTTATAGATATCCCATTTGACGATTTGCCCGTGCATAATCGAAAGGCTGCGATAATAGGAAATCGATATGGTCCACCGCCAGGGCCATACGCTTTTCATGTGAACCTTGAAGCTCGATAAACCGTCGTTTTTCCGACCCTAGTAACTGTTTGAACCGATCGTGCATCCACTCCCTGATGCTCTCGCCATCTCGAATTCCATCTTGATCGAAGGGTGTGTTCACGTCAGTGAGAAAATAGAGCGAAATCCTACTTG
>CAISOI010000600.1 GCA_903886985.1 uncultured Chthonomonas sp. | reverse complement strand
GCAGGTCTATACGACGTTAATAGACTCAATTGATCGAAGATTCCTGTACCGTAGAACTTTGAATCTGGTATCGATGTAACAGAAATAATTGTAGCCAGAACTGATATAAGCGAAAAGACAATGTTCACAGAACTGCGCAACCATGCCTCTCGCCATCCAATCGGCTTGCCGTATGGTAGGACAACATGGAGGGACATAGCACGCTTCCCAAGGGTTTGACCGTATCTTCCGGTCAGATAGACCTCATATCCAATCCACAGTCCTGCAGATAGAACGGTAAGCAACATATAAAGGAATTTAGAACGGGGCATTACGAGAAATTGCAATGCCATTAACGGTGCGAAAATTAGCTGGTCAATGATCGTGGCGGCAACTCGCTGCCAAATGTTTGAATAGCGCATGATTTGCAATGATACTCCCTGTTTGTTGAATCACGAAAGACTTATGCTCATTGGCGCTTCTTTACTCTTTGACCAGTTGGTTTTTGGCTAACATATGAAATGGACTTAACTAGTTTAGTGTGGTCGGCAAGGGCATTCTTGTAGTCATTTGTAGATTTGGAAGTTAGAGTGATCAATAGAATAACCGTCGGGGTTTCCACGTAAGCAACCCGCTCACTATGGACAGTTTTCTCAGTAATATTTTCAAAGATAAAGGTCGGAGCCTCGCGCCCGTCGTTGGTCTTTAGAGTTTCACCCCGAGTAATTTTGGATTTTGGATACTCTTTTCTGGAGCCGCGAAGATCATCCGCAATTGCTTGTTTTGCAGTGTAGCCATTTACTCGACCGTTTACGTTGACATACACTGCGGACTTGCCAGTCTTCCAAGTCTCTCCATTACGGTAGAAGACCACACTAAGCCCCTGACTTTTTCCTGCAAGTTCATCCATAATCCAACCCTTAGGTGCAGAAATGGTATAAGCGAAATTGGAACCATATAGGATTCCACTTTGGCTATTCTGAGGAGTTTGCTTCGATTGCGCTGATGAAGGATTGAGGCGCAAGAAGAGTGAAAATCCAACACTTGTAAGACAGAGAATTGGTATGTGATGATTAAGCGACATAAGTACACCTCTATTCTTTGGCGATTGGTTACCAAATGTATTAATGATTTCTACTAATGTGGTATGGATTTGCCTAGATTCAGATCGCGGCTACCATACTTACTGTTTCGTCCGTATGCCCAATGACGTTTTCTTGCTACTCGAATCGTGGGCAAAAATCAAACAGTTCATTTAAGTCGCCAGCGACGATCATTCGTGAAAAATAGTGAACGTGTAGAGGTAAGGCACTTGGGATTGATCAAAGATGACTCAATCTCCAATAATCAACTTGATTTTTGGATTGAAGGCTTGGTGTTTCTCAGGTGTGATTGGGGTCGAAGTAGTGGCCCAATTTACGATGTAGTTCGCGTCGGGCACGGCTCAGGCGCGACTTAATGGTTCCCGTCGGAACTCCCATAATCTCTGCAATTTCATCAACCCGCATTTCTTCAAGATGGTGCAATTGCACAACCATCCGGTATTCCTCTGGCAAGGAATTGACCGCCCGCATTAACATTTCACGCCGATCTTTTACTGTGAAAATGAGTTCGGGCTCATTGGTTGGGTCTGCAATTTCCCACGTTTGCATTTGATCCGAATTCTCAGACTGTCTTGCATCGATTGAAAAAGTCGGTGGCGTGGATTTTCGCTTGCGCAAATAATCGAGACATAGGTTGGTGGCGATTCGGCGAATCCATGCTCCCTGCGCGCCCTCTGCCCGAAGACGCGGCAACGCACGGTAGACGCGTACGAAGGTCTCCTGAGTCAGATCAAAAGCATCTTGCTCGTTCTGAACCATACGATAGATGACGCTGTAGACACGGCGATAATGACCCTCGACGAGAGTCTCAAATAGCGCGATATTCTCACTCGATTCGCATCGAGGAGCTTCCTGCGCCGCAACTGCAGCACTCATTCCGTTGGTCGATACTATTCGTAACAGATCCATGGTTCGGGCTATTGCTCTCCAGGCTTATTTGTGCGGCTTAACCTATGGCTGGTCTTAACTATTACTATGAGTACGAGCATTACGGCCAAATGTGACAGCAAATTTTAACGATAACAACAAGTTTAAGGCAATAGCCAAGATGGTTTTTATCAGGCAGCGATTCACTCTAATTCGCTTATACCTATGACTCTTAGACGAGACAACTGGTTCGTTCTAATGAAGATTTCTTGAATATTTTCTGATTCAGGACCACCTTTTCTTGATAAAAGGAAGCGTTTCTCCCAAGTACCAGCGTGGTTTGAGAGGCTCGGCATATTTTAGACCGTACTGTTTGAGTGCTGTGTCGGTAATGAGACCAACCGCTTCGTCTACTGAATCGGTTACTTTTACGAGATTAATATCTGATTCAGATATTGTTCCGTAGGCGAGCATGGTGTCTTTCATGACTTCGATCAGAGGATTCCAGAATTCGGACCCCATGAGGATGACCGGGAAGTTCTTTATCTTTCCAGTTTGAATCAGTGTCAGCGCTTCGAATATCTCGTCGTATGTTCCAAATCCACCGGGCATGGCGACAAATGCGTATGAGTACTTAACTAGCATGACTTTGCGAACAAAGAAGTGGTCAAAATCGACCATGATGTCCAAATAGGGATTGGCGCTCTGTTCTTTCGGAAGCGTGATGTTGCACCCAATCGATTTACCATCAACGTCTTTCGCTCCGCGATTTGCTGCCTCCATCACGCCCGGACCGCCGCCTGTCATTACGGTAAAACCTGACTGGGCTAATTTCGCCCCCAGCTCTCGGGTGATCTTGTAGGTTTCAGTCTCTTCATTCAGGCGTGCGGAGCCAAAGACAGTGACACAGGGACCCACGAAGTGGAGTTTTCTAAATCCGTGCAAGTACTCGAGGAAAACTCGAAATGCAAATCGTAGTTCAAATCCGCGAGCCTGGGGGCCGGAGAGAAATTTTATGGCAATCTTTTGGCGTTCGACTTCAGGCTCGTTTGCGCTCATTTTTGATGTCCAGTGCTTTCGCTGTTATTCTTATTCTTCGTCGGGGGCGACCATTTCATCATACTCTCTACGTTTTTGAATTGCTTTCTTATAACCTGAACAGGATCGATACTGACAATATCTGCAAAATCTATCATTGTCGGTCATTGGGAAGATTCTTGCACCTAGAAGTTCTGCTGCCGTACCTTCTTCGAATTTTGTTTCTATGATGGCAAAGTGATCCCGCAGATTGCGATAAATGTCGTTTAGAAAGCTCACATCGGTAGGT
The DNA here is from genome assembly GCA_903886985.1 of uncultured Chthonomonas sp. Lineage (GTDB taxonomy): Bacteria > Armatimonadota > Chthonomonadetes > Chthonomonadales > CAJBBX01 > CAISOI01. The sequence continues at coordinate 4,886 of CAISOI010000600.1, read as the reverse complement.
TCAAATTCCGGCATTCCACTTTCTTGAAGCCAGACAGCACCTACATGGATGTTGTCGAGCGGAACATTCCATTCTGTGTTCAGAAATCCTGCATAAAGATGGAGTTGTTCGCGCGCGGATTTCATAGAAGCTTCTGTACGTTTGCCAGTCTTCCAGTCGATTACATAGCCGTGATCCGGACGATACATGATAAAGTCAAAGCTCGCATAAACGGGCATGTTACCTACGAAGTACCAAGGGACTGGACGCTTAGTGACAGGCAGAGGGATTTGCCATTCATACTCCCAGTGGACTTCCATAAACTCCCGAAAACCAGACTTTGCATAGATATCCAGACAGCGATTAACTTGGTTCATTTTTGCGTCCAACTCTATTGGCGAGTAGTCTTCTCCGTAGTATATGCGCTCCAATGGGTTGTGGTCTTCGAATGGAATTCTAGCATCCTTGTTGTCGCGAACACGGAGATATTCCTCACTACACTTCAAAATCTCTTTGAGTACTCCCTGTCCGGCATGATGTAGGTCAGAGGTCCAATCCCGAATCGCCCGGTAAAGTTTCAAATCACCCTTTATGACCTCGTCAACGATCTGGCCAACCAACATGTTGTCAGAAGTCAAATTTCGTTCTAATTTGTATTGCCGTTGAAATTGTCTCTTAACCTCATTGGGAGCATTGCTGTACCAGAACTTACGTGGGCATTCCAAATAGGTTTTCATCGTTGAGATGGAGATATTTGGTTTCGGTGCCCAGTCGTCGGGCCACAGTTTCATTTTCATAGCTTTTGGCTCACCTCCATTCAAACTTTTGCTTCGCATTCTCTACAAGAATAAACTCGCATCAACTTCGTCAAAACGGAATCATCTGTCCCTTTGAAGCATTTCATAGCTTTGCGGCAGGACTTAACCGATCTAAAAAGGAATTCGGTAATTGCGGCGTACGCTCTTCTGTTCACTTTGACTAATAGCCAAACGTGACACGAGCCGCCTATTTTTGTACTTAGGAATTTGAAATGAACAGACTACTTTACATATCTGCCCTAATCACAACTGCACACGTATGCGTTGTGGGTTCGTCCAATGCTCAAGTTCGCGCACAAGAGACACCTGCGCTAATTACACGAGCAACAAAGACGCTATCAAACATAGAGCACCTTATTGATCTTGCTGTTGCACGCCAAAAGGCGGGAAACAGCAGTAATCAGATTACCGTAACTGCGCAACCGTGGAAAGATCTTTGGGATGGCAAGACTCTGGATGGTTGGACTCGTACTCCTTTTGGTGGCGGTGGTGATGTGGCGATTGACAATGCCTTTCAGGGCGGACCTCCAGCAATTGTGGTGAAATTTGGATCGACTCTGAGCGGCTTTAACTGGACCAGAAGTGTCCCGAAGACCAATTACGAAGTCTCACTCGAATTTATGAAGATTGATGGGAACGACTTTGTTTGTGGTTTGACATTTCCGGTTGCTGACTCCTTTGCTAGTCTAATTTTGGGCGGTTGGGGTGGCGGGGTTGTCGGGATATCCAGTATCGATAGTCTGGATGCCTCCGAGAACCTTACTACCCGCTACATGGGATTCCCACCCAACAAGTGGTTTAAGGTTGTGATGCGGGTTCGCCCCGATAGACTGGAAGCATTCTTGAATGACAAACAGATCATCGATCAAGAGATCGTCAATCGAAGAATTACTTTGCGTTATGGTGAGATCGAGAGATCTAAGCCACTTGGAATAGCAACGTTTCAAACAAGCGCCGCATTTCGAAATATTCGTATTCGTGAGATCGGCAACTAATTCAGATTAGCGATCGTCTTAAGAAAAAAAGAGGTACCGCAGTTGCGGTACCTCTTTTTATGCGTTGGAGATTTAACTTATTTCTTCTTGTCTGTTGGCTTCTTTGGCAAGAGCGCGAGTTCAAGAACTTGATCGATGTTAGATACGAATTCAAACTTCATGTCCGTTTTGATCGCATCTGGCACATCTTCCAAATCCTTGCGGTTGTCTTCAGGAAGTAGTACGCGCCTGATTCCAGATCGATGCGCACCAAGAACTTTTTCCTTGACACCGCCGATTGGCAGCACACGACCACGTAATGTGATCTCACCAGTCATCGCAATATCTTTAGATACTGCTCGTCCGGTAAGAGCGGATGCCAATGCAGTTGCAATGGTGATTCCCGCAGACGGACCGTCTTTCGGAATTGCTCCCGCCGGTACGTGGATGTGAACTTCATGCTTGTTAAAGAAATCATCGGAGAATCCGAGTAATTTGGACCGGGCACGAATGACGCTTCGAGCAGCCTGAGCGGACTCTTTCATTACGTCGCCAAGTTGACCGGTCAGGGTCAATTTATCTGATTGTCCCTTTACCAGGCTAACTTCTACAGAGATAATATCTCCACCAAATTCGGTATAGACAAGCCCTGTAGCTGCGCCAACTTCGTCCTGCTCTTCCATGCGGCCGTGTCGGTATCGCCCTCGTCCAAGATATTCGTGGACGGTGGAGGCATCAATCACAACTTTCTTTGTCTCGCCGTTAGCCACCTTAAAGGCGACTTTGCGGCATAGAGTTGCAATTTCCCGCTCCAGATTACGTACTCCGGCTTCACGGGTGTATTCGTGAATCAGCTTCAATTGGGCATCTCGAGTAATTTCAAGTCGCTTGGATTTAAGACCATGTTCCTTGAGTTGTTTCGGTACCAAGAAACTGGTAGCGATTTCCAATTTCTCTTCCTCGGTATATCCGGTGAAAGAGATGATCTCCATGCGGTCTCGCAACGCTGCGGGAATAGGATCCAACAGGTTTGCCGTTGTGATAAACATGACATCTCGTAGATTGAAAGGCGCTTCCAGATAGTGGTCGCTGAATTCCCCGTTCTGCTCAGGATCTAATGCTTCCAAGAGCGCTGCAGACGGATCACCGCGGAAGTCCATTCCGAGTTTGTCGATTTCGTCGAGCATGAAGACAGGATTATTGGAACCTGCCTGTTTGATGCCCTGAATGATTCGACCCGGCATTGCACCGATATATGTTCGGCGATGACCACGGATTTCTGCCTCATCACGCACTCCACCAAGGGAGATACGAATGAACTTTCGTCCCAAGGAGCGAGCAATGCTCTTACCCAACGACGTTTTGCCAACCCCGGGAGGTCCGACAAAGCAGAGAATCGGTCCTTTCATCTCACTGCCGACAAGTTGTCGAACAGCAAGGAACTCCAAGATTCTCTCCTTGACTTTTTTGAGACCATAGTGATCTTCATGCAGGGTCTTCTCCGCCTCTTGTATGGAGAGGATATCCTCTGTCTTTTGAGACCAAGGCAGGCCGACCAACCAATCCAGATAGGTTCGAATGACAGTTCCTTCTGGAGCAGCGAACGGCATTTTCTCAAGTCGATCAACTTCTTTGGTAGCGCGTTCCTTAACAGATTCCGGCATTTCTGCCTTGTCTATTTTTTCACGGTAATCTTCAATTTCGGTGCCCCGTTCGTCACGTTCCCCAAGTTCCTGCTGAATAGCTTTCAGTTGTTCTCGCAGGAAGAAATCACGTTGGGTGTCACCCATCTCTTTTTCCACTCTTGAGCGGATATTCTTTTGAATTTCGAGAATTTCCCATTCCTTTTTCAGGATGATGGATAGTTCTTCCAATCTCTCTTTGACGTCGATCTTTTCGAGAATTTCCTGTTTTGTATCTACTCGGAGCTGATGTAAATAAGGCGTAATGGTATCAGCAAGCCGACCCGGTTCGTCGGTGTTAACAACGTTGATTAACACTTCCGGAGCGATGCTTCGACCGATATTTACAATCTGCTCGAATTGATGGGTGGCCGCGCGCATCAGAGCTTCAATTTCAAGATCCTTGCGCTCTTCGTCGGGCAACGGTTCTACCACTGCCTGATAGTAGGGAGTTTTTGCGGAATAATGAAGAATCTTAACTCGCTCTACACCTTCCAACATAACTCTCACGGTGCCATCTGGAACTCGTAGATGCTGCATGATCTCAGCAACAATACCGATCGAGTAGAGGTCTTCTGGCTCCGGCTCTTCCGTGTTACTGTGTCGTTGTGCCACAAGAACGATCTGTCGTTCGCCACGGATAGCTTCATCCAATGCCCTTACGGACATTTCACGCCCAACCAATAGAGGGAAAATCATGTGTGGGAAATAGACCTGATCCCGGATTGGGAGCAAAGGCAAAATCCGGACGGCTTTGGAGTCCGTAGCCGAATCTTCGACGGTTGGATTCTTCCTTGGCCGACCAGGTCCACGTTTCTTTTCACCTGCAATCGGAGCAGGAGTTGCAACCGCCTCGACGACTTTCTTCGGTCGTCCCCGTCCACGCTTTGGTTCAGATGCGACTGGTGTAGTTATCGCGACAGCCTCAACGTTCTTCTTCGGTCGCCCCGGTCCACGTTTTGGTTCAGATTTTACTGGTGCAATTGTCGCGACGGCTTCAACGTTCTTCTTCGGTCGTCCTCGTCCGCGCTTTGGTTCAGATGCTACTGGTGCCGTAACTGCAATCGCGCCTGCATTTTTCTTAGGTCGTCCGCGACCACGCTTTGGTTCAGACGCGACCGGAGCTGGCGCGGCAACGGCTACAGTTGTCGCCACGGCTTCAACGTTTTTCTTCGGTCTTCCACGTCCACGCTTTGGTTCAGATGCTACTGGTGCAGTTGTAGCGACAGCTTCAATGTTCTTCTTCGGTCGTCCTCGTCCACGTTTTGGTTCAGACACGACTGGTGTAGTTATCGCGACAGTCTCAACGTTCTTCTTCGGTCGTCCCCGTCCACGCTTTGGTTCAGACGCGACTGGTGTAGTTATCGCGACAGTCTCAACGTTCTTCTTCGGTCGTCCACGTCCACGCTTTGGTTCAGATGCTACTGGTGCAG
>CAISOI010000599.1 GCA_903886985.1 uncultured Chthonomonas sp. | reverse complement strand
TTACCGTAAATGCACCTCCCGTTACGATTAGTATTGCTCCCAACGCCCCGACAATCAATCAGGGAGGTACCGTGCAGTTTGTACCGACCATTGGCAATACCTCAAATCTTAACGTCACTTATGCGGTCACCGAAGCGGGTGGAGGAACTATCACCGCGGGCGGATTGTACACTGCTCCGCTAACAGCAGGTACCTTCCATGTTGTTGTAACGAGCGTGGCGGACAACACCAAGACCGCAACTGCAACAGTTACAGTAAGCTCCGCATCGGGTGGAGCGTCCGGTACCATTCGATCCGTGAAGGGTAAAGGCAAATAGAGATGTTAAAACCCTTCTCACTGCTATTGGGAGCCATAGTCCTCATGACTATGTGGAGTTGCGGTGGCTCCGGGAGTAGCGGCGGGATTTCAGGTTCGGGACGTGCCGCAATGACCTTTCAGTGGCCCGCCCGCACCAAATCCACCCGACTAATTCCGATAGCGTCGAACAGCATCAAGATCGATGTTACCGTGAATGGTCTCGCTGTGACATCCCAAACCGTGGCCCGACCGGCAGGAACGGAGACGTCGACTTTGACGTTCAACAACCTTCCCGCTGGAGATCTAGTCTTTACCGCCGCAGCCTTTCCATCCCTAGACGGGACTGGGACTGCTCAGGCAAAAGCATCGGTGCCTGTTCATATTGTTAGCGGCGGTATTACTCCATTTGCAATTACGATGGATAGCACTATCGATCATCTCGAAGTGACTCCCAACCCTATCAATGTCATTCAAAACCAAACGATTAACATCACCATAACAGCTAGAAATAAAACGGGAGATGCCGTATTAATCTCTGGTTCTACATTGACAACCACTTCAAACGATTCGTCAATCGCAAGTGTCTTTTCAGGCTCTACTTCAACGAAATTGACGGGGCTTCAAGTCGGCACTACATCTCTTTTCATTAAAGAGAGCGAATCGACCAGTGCAATCACCGTTCCAGTAACTGTTGCAAAAGGATCTGTTCCATCCTACACGTCACAGAGCCTCAGTAACGGAGGGGGAACTTCAATCACTCCTACAGGTATAAATGACAACGGAGATGTTATTGCCCGCGCATTTATCGTAGGGTTCAATACTCATGTCTACCCTTACATCTACGTCGGCGGCGTATTGAGCCAACTTCAGTTGGGCACTGCACCAGTGGACACAGATTCCGCTCCGTTAGGAATTAGAAATGACGGTGTGATCGTCGGCTCGTCCTACACGTTCTACGGTACAGCAGTAGAATGGGCAACTAAAGCCTCTCCGGCAACTCGGTTGGCTGTTATCGGATCCACTAATTCCACCAGTGAAGCCCGATCGATCAATTCTGCTGGCACAATCGTTGGTGTGTCGAATAATTTTCCAGCAATCTGGACTTCATCTACTCTAAATTCCGTGCCGGCATTTCCGGGTGGGCAGACAACAGGATACGCAAACTGCATCAATGACTCTGGAAGGATTGTTGGAGCAATGGCGGACGGTGCCGGTAATCTGAGGGCATTCAGTTCAGATGGGACCACAACGCAGGCACTTCCTGACCAGGGCCACGGCAGCAATGCAAAATGGATCAGTTCCACCGGCGATATCGTGGGAAGTATCAACGTACTGCCTTCTGGATCCACAAGTACGTTTCAGCATGCAGCTCTCTGGCACAATGGAGTACTTACAGACTTAGGCACACTTCCTGGGGATGGAACGAGTGAAGCAGCCTGTATCAATTCCTCCGGTGTCATAGTCGGCACTTCTAACAGCGGGGGTTTCCTGATTAAGGCGGGCGTGATGTATGCTTTAACATCTCTTGCCAGCGGTCATGGACCCATTACAGCAGGCGTAGGGATAAATACTTCAGGGCAGATTGTGGCGGTCGAAAAGTTCGTCTACACAAACCCGATCCTCTTAACGCCAAACTAAATAGGCTGGTGGAACTTCCGAGTTTAAACTCGGAAGTTCTCCACACGGTCTCTAATATCGCCCAAAAATCTTGCGGCACCAATCCCATTTGCCACTCGGTGATCAAATGTGAAAACCAGATTTGCCATACGTCGAAAACCCACCTCACCACTTGGTAAACGGTACGCTTCGTCATAAGGCGTGCCGATGAATATGGTCCCAACAGATGGTGCCACAACCACTGGAAACCCTGTTCGGACCCCTGCACTTGCCATATTGGTGAGGGACAACTGCATCACATCCGTAGTCTGATCTTTTCCGTCCCGTGCCAGCCCGACACTTTTTCGTGCCTGTGACACAAACGAATCAAAATCCAACGTATCCGCATCCGCCACGCGAGCCATCAGCAAAATATCATCGGGCAGCGCAACAGCAATGCCCAAATGCAGATGGTCATATTGACGCAGAGTTCCATCATTAATGAGGGCCGCCCTGAATCTTGGATGATCCTTTGTGGCCTGTGCGACGCACCAAGCAAACATCACAAACTGCGTAGCAGTCCCATTCGCCTCTTTCACTTGTGTTCGTGCAGCCTCTACCGCACTCCAGTTGAGTGGCATCTCCATTGTTGCTGGAATGACAGATTGGGCACTCCTCTGCAGTCTGAAGTTAAGGGTCTTTTGGCGGGTTGGCAATGGTTCATCGACAAAAGTTTCCGGACCTGATTTGACCGGAGCAGATGCAGACCGGGACAACTCCGATGGTCTTGCAGACCCAATTGACTTGCCAGCCGCCAGGTAATTATCAATGTCTAAAGGAAGCAGTTTCCCATCGACTGATTGCGCTAATGCGATCAAATCGTTGTCTGATATTCCCTTCGCAAGTGCATGCGAGTGTGTTCGAGGAGAAATTTGGCCGTTGCGAATCTTGCCTGTGAACGGAACTGGACCTGTTTCAGTCCCTTTCGAAACAACAGTCACTGATGTTACTGAGGATGCTGAGTGAGATGGCTGAGTCAAATTGACCGTTTCCGCCCCAGCTCCCGATACACGCGCTATGACCGCTCCAATTTCTACTACGTCGTCAACCTTCGCCATCCATTCGATGATGGTCCCAGCGACTGGAGATTCAATCTCCATAACAGCCTTATCCGTCTCCATCTCATAGATCGGTTCGTCACGTTGAAATGCCTCACCCGGCTCTTTAAGAAATTGAACGATTCTTGCTTCTTGTAATCCCTCTCCAAGTTGCGGAATCTTCAGCTCTATGATGTTCTCATCCGTCGGTTTTTCTTGTACCGATGGTGAATATTCCGGTGTTGGTTCAGGAACGGGCTGTGCCATTGAAACTGCTCCCGTTGCAATTGTTCCAATGACTTCCCCAATGGGAACCACATCATCTTCCTGAGCCGTCCAAGCCTGCAATGTTCCAGAGACTGGAGACTCTATCTCCATAACTGCTTTGTCTGTCTCCATCTCATAGATGATCTCATCTTGAGCAATTTGATCACCTGGCTCTTTAAGAAACCGCACAATTCTGGCTTCCTGTAACCCTTCGCCAAGCTGCGGAATTCGGATTTCAAAATTTGCCATGATTACTTCATTACCTCATGGATTGCGTCAATTACCTGTTGCAAATTCGGTAACACGGTGTATTCCAACGTCGGGCAATATGGTACATGAATGTCCATTCGGGCAACCAACTGAGGAGCAGAGATAAACTGATTCCAATTTGGTACACTCGCCGTCATCTCCGTAACGATCTGAGCACCAAAACCACCTGTTCGGCTATCTTCATGCAATACAACCAACCTGCCGGTTTTTCGCAGTGATTCTGCAATTCCCTCATAATCGCAGGGTGTGATGCATCGGAGATCGATAATTTCGACCGAAATGCCATCTGCAATGGCACGTTCGGCGGCTTCATCTGCTAGTTCCGTGCCATTTCCCCAGGTTACTAAGGTTACGTCAGTTCCCGCTCGACGTACAGCAACCTTACCGAACGGCACCGCAGGGAATGCATCCGTCACGGAAACGCGTTTACGGAAAATGTGTTTGGGAACCAACACCAGTGTGGGCTCATCGCCTTGAATAGCAGTCCACAATAAACCGGCGGCATCCTCCGGGGTGCTCGGAATACATACTCGTATACCATGTATGTGAGACCAAGTACCCTCGTTACTCTGACTGTGCCACAGACTACCTCCCGGCAAATACGCTCCGCATGGTGCAATAAGAGTCATAGGACAACTCCATTCACCTCGCGACCGCCAGCGGAGAGAACTCACTTGCGTCATCAACTGGTTAAGTCCCGTGCTTAGGAAGTCAATAAATTGTAGTTCGAATACAGGTCGGAACCCCTTGGCGGCAAGACCCACTGCGGTGCCGATAATTGTTGCCTCTGCAAGAGGAGCATTTACCACTCTGCCGGGGAAATCAGAACTCAATCCCTTCGTGAGACCGAATACGCCGCCCTTCGGATCCTCAATGTCCTCTCCCATCATGATCACGCGATCATCGCTGGAGAGTGCTGCTCGAAGTGTTTCATTGATGGCACTGACCATCGTCATTGTATCTGCGGGTTTAATTGGTGGTGCTTCTGGCGCTTTGGTCTCTAATCCACCAGGATTAGCGAAGAGATATTTCATCACGTCGCCGGGTTCCACTTCCTCTGCGGCTTCGGCGGTCAGATAATCTGTTTCCACCTGCTGAGAAATCTCAAGCTGAATTCGCTTCCAGTCGTCCTCTGTAATCTCCCCGGACTCGATCAATTGCTTCGACAAAATGTTAATTGGGTCGCGTAGAAGCATCTTGGCTATGTCGTCTTGATCTCGATATACACGGTGATCATCAGAAGAGGTATGAGACGAAAGTCGATCCAATTCACACCAGAGAACGGTCGGACCGCCTCCATTTCTTGCCTTTTCTATCGCCGCGCCACCCTTCTCAAACACCTCATATGGATCACGTGCATTTACAAAGACTACATGCTCTTCGTTGAAGATTTTTAGTCGATAGGGATTGTGGTGTAGAGTGGGCGTACTGATACCGTATAGGTTATCCTCTACCACCGTGATCAGCGGAAGGTTCTCCTGAATTGCAAATGCAATTGCTTCGTAATACTCGCCTTGACGACAAGAGGCATCACCCACAGTGGTAATGACAACATCGTTCTTCTTGTCCATCTTTATGCCCCATGCAGCTCCTGCCGCAGGGATACACTGACTGGCAGTGGGAGTTGCAACGGAGAATATATTTAGCTTACGGGAGCTGTAATGTCCCGGCATGTGTCTGCCACCGCTGGAACTATCTCGCTTCGCAAAATAAGCAAGCGCGAGATCATAGTTCGTCAGCCCTCGGGCGAGACAGAGAGCGCGGTCACGGTAATAAGGAAATATGTAATCGCCTTCTTGAAGATGATAACCTAATGATGCCAGCGGTTCGTGCCCCATTCCTGAGACTTGGAACCATCCTCGGCTCTGGCGAAGCAAGATTCCTTCGCGGCGATCACCGTCTCGGGAGAGCTGCATCAATTTTAGAAGGTCGAGTGCGGGTAAATTTTTCATAAGTGGTGACAGAGATGGCGCCATTGCCAAGGGTGTCTCCTTCAGTTTATTTTGTAAGACTTTGTACGGGCTTCCATGTTGCAGAATACCGATTCTATTCTGACATTATCTGCCATTGGAAGTTCACAAGTCAACCGATTCTACATTAAGTTTTGCTGTCTCATGAATGTACTGTCGTAGATCGTTTGCAGGTTCCTTTTGAAACACTGTTTGGAGACGGCAGGTGAGATCATAAACTTCCACGGGATTATCTTCCAGTTGCACGCCATCCCACAATCACCGATGGGAATACGACCGAACCACCAAAGAGCAAGATCGGTTCTGCGCTCGAAAAATCTACGGCAGCAAAAAGTATCAGCGTAGCAATTGTTGACAGAAACGCAGAAAAAAGGGCAGTAGACATGCCTTTCGAGGTGCGACCCGTAATAGCATATATACCAAAACCTACATAGACAGAGAACACTGAGACCAGAAGCAGCATCAACGGGAAGAGTGAGGCAGCCCGGTTGCTCCGGTTTCCAAAATCCGCTTGCAGAGCGGAGGTTATCTGTCCACAAACTCCAGACAGACCAATGATTAATCCGGCAGCGACACCAACCGCAACCATTCTGATTAATAATCCGGAGTTCCAATGCAGGGGTGACATAGCAATTACTCCGATTTTAGAGTTGTTTGTCCACAATATCATTGTCACAATCACAAACGCGAGTGCGATGCAGGCGGTTAACCTCGTAAAGGAATTCAATATTCTACGAGCCTCTGCTCTTGGGCGGGGGGTATGCCTGCCAGCTTGGTTTGAACTTCCCGCCATATGTATATTCGACTTCCTGCCCGTCATTTTGTCGAACTTACGTTGCAGATTGTAATTGGTTGGATCCAGCTGAAGTGCAACACTATACTCCGCAACCGCCTCATCCTTCTGACCGCGCTTCTCTAAGACCTCTCCCAATATTTCATGTGCCATTACATTTCGCCTGTCAATCTTTATGGCACTTCGGCACAAAGTTTCTGCTTCGCGATACTTTAGACGATTGAATTCACGCTGCGCTTTTGCCGCCAATTCTGCAGCCTCTTGTCGATAGCTGGTCTTCTTTGGCTGGGGCTTAGCTGTTCGATTAGCTTCTGAATCAGGAGTCGGTCTGGTGGTCGGCCCGGTAGAGGTTCCGGTCGAAGTTCGGGAATTACTTGGGGAGTGGCCCCCACTCGAGGAATGAACAGGCCCCGTAGACCCACCGGAATTGCTGGCTTGCGAGCGTTCACGGGACCGATTCTGTAGCAGCAGCTCAGCGTCATAGAGCATTCTTGCCATTGCATCGCTCAGAACACTATTTGCTTCACTGATCTCTCGAAACTTTTGAGCGGCCCCCTCCGAACTATCGATATCGGGATGATGCCTCTTCGCAAGGGTACGGTAACGAGATTTGATCTCTTCCTGGGTGGCGACTGGAGCAAGTCCCATAGTCTCGTAGTGGGTCTTCCTGGGAGAGTTACCTGACATAGAAATTGGTCCCTAAATAATCCGGGAAGCAATATATAGAGCTACGGCAAGGTAGAAGAATTGGGAGAAAACATAGGATATCTTGTGAGCACGATCCCCTGCTTCTGACAATAAAATGTCAGTGGATTTTGTCAACATCACATCAATATTACCGCTGCTTTCGCCCGTCTGCAGCAATTGAATTATCATGCTGGGAAAGAGCCCTGATTGGACAAGTGAATCAGATACTTTGCTACCACCCTCAGCGGCGCGAGCTGCAACATACGCCGATTGAAGCAAGCTTGCACTGCCACTTGTCCGTCCTGCAATTTCAAGAGCAGTGGGCATTGATATACCAGCCGTGGAAAGCGCAGCCAGTGCACGTCCAAAGCGAACCACTGCAAACTGACGTGCGACTTTACCAACTCCTGGCAGCGACCATTTAAACTGTTCGTATTGTAATCGCACCACCGCTGAGCACCGGATCCCTTGCCGAATGAGTGCGAAGATAATACAAATTATCACCGCAATCTGTAACCACGAAAGGAACGTAAGTAGAATAAACAGGAGTGGATTACCACCCATTATGAACATAAAGATGGCAGGGATAACGAGGACCGCCGTGACGAACAATACTTTGGGATAGAAGGTTTGGCGACTGAGAAACTGTCGTAACTTAACCTCCTGCTCGTTATACTCGGTCAGCTGAAACAGCGCTTCTTCCAGACGACCGCCAAGCTCAGATGCCTTTACGATTTCACAATGTACCAGAGGAAATACGGCGGGGCTGAGTCGCATTCCGTCCGACAATGACCTTCCGTTTTCAACTTCACGCAAACAAATATCGACCGCCGTTTTCAGACATACACTGAGATTCTGTTGGGATAATGTTCGCAGTGCAGCAACAATTGGAAACCCTGCATTCACAAGTGTGTGCAGTCGTCGGTAGAACCCGGCAAGCTCCGTCAACCTTGTGTCAACAAGAAATGGAAAGAGAAAGTCTGCGGCAACTGCCTTTATTTCCATCCAGAGTGTGCGCGACAAAAGATAGTTTTTTGGCCCCCGGTTTTCTGGGGGCGCTGGTCGATAGTAATTAGGACGCGACTTACCAAGGACTACCGGAGGCATTGCGCTCTACCCTCCTGCATCGTTGATTTGCCCCTGAACTTGTGAACCGATTGACATATAGAACTTAATAACGGCAAACGCCACGGCAATGCCTACAAGAAGTCCCATTGCGGCAGCAAAAATATGGTAATATTGATGCGCTTTTGTCTCAGCGTCTCCCTCAAGATATTCAGCGACTTTTTCCATCATAGTGTCCAAATTACCAGTTTGTTCACCCGTATGGAGCATGTCAATCACAAGTGGCGGGAATACTCCGGTCTCGCGAAATGCTTGGCTGATTACGACGCCCTTCTCAGTGGCAAGCATTGCTCTCCGAGTAGCGCGCGCTATCACTTTGCTACCACTTGCGTTGCCCGAAACGCGGATGGCCATATTGACCGGCAGCCCCCCTGCATACATAGCTCCAAATGCTCGACCGAATTTAGCAAGGGCGAACATCTTGGAAACTTTACCAACGCCCGGCAGAGACATCTTAAATTCTTCATAGCGCAGTTGCGCCGATTCAGATTGGAACAGGTAGACCTTGCAAAACGCCGAAATTAAAAAGCCAGCTAACAGTATCTCCAGGAAGAAGAAGAGGGTGTCGTTCAAATACGCCATCATTGAATAGTCTGATTTGCCCATGCCGCCCAGCACTAACTTGGAAATTGCGGGCATGGCATCCAGAAAGAATCCTTTACCAAGCATGAAGAGAGCCGCAACAGAGACAAGTTTAGGATAAAGTGTTAAGCGGCTGATCATCTGCCGCAGCTTTATCTCTTGCTCGAGATAATCGGCAATTTTCATTAGCATCTGATCCAGCATTCCACCATGTTCTGCCGCTCGAAGCATTTCGATCTGCAACTCCGAAAATACCCAATTATAATGCGCGAATACAGCGGAAATTTTGCCGCCGGAGTTTACCTGCTTCTGACACTCATTGAGGATTTCTGCTAGGCGCGGATTCTTGGTTTGCGCTTGCATGGTGAGCAGCGACTGATAGAGCGGTATTCCCGCGTTGATCATTGTGCCAAATTGACGGTAGAAGATTGCGAGATCTTTAAGCGGTACGCCGTTAGACACAGGAAAGACAACATTCTCTTGGAACCGCCGCATGGCGGTATCTTTCTTTTTGGGAGCGCTGATGATCCTAACTTTTTCAGGGTGGTATCCCAACTCCCGCAACTTGCCTGCCGCAAGCGCCGAATTGTCTGCGACAAGCGTCCCTTCAACGAGATTACCCATAGGGTCTTTGGCTGTATAGGCAAATTCAGGCAATGTTAGTCCTCGAAGTTCTGTACATAATCAAAAATTCCGTGAAAGTAGCTATATGTCATCCAGCAAATGGTTACTCCAATAAGAACCATAAACATCGTAATAGCAAGATGATACATGGAATGCTTCGATCTTGAAAAGGCACGATCAACATTCTCCTGATAATAGTCTGCAACTTTGTCGAGCATATCAACAACCTGCCCGGACACTACCCCGGTTGCGAGGAGATTTTCCATCTCATTGGCGAACAGACCAGTACTTGTGAAAGCATCATGCAGGGGTACATTTTTCTGCATCAACCCGTAAGCGCTTGTAAGTTTTTCGCGGATCACTGAATTGGGTGCGACATTCATTGCCCCTTCCCATGCGTTGATGGGACCAACTCCTGCATAAAACAGTTTCCGCAACATTCGAATAAATGCCGCTAGGGATCGTTGACGTGCCAAATCTCCAAACACAGGAATACGTAGCACGGCTCGATCACGCCGACCGTCGTTTTCTGGCTTGTGAATCCATCTCCACCAGAGAACAAATCCAAATGCAAGTGCTATTCCAATGGGAATGTTTCGGAACAAGACCAACGCGAGATATCGCTTCCAATTGCCTTCCGGAAAGATTGTAGGGAACAATGGCTGCGCAAGACATACTGCGGCCAGTTGTTGAAGGACAAGGGAGATTGGCAGCCACATCCCCTTGTAGAATGCCATCTCCTGCTCATATTCGTGAGCAATTTCGTCCAAGACAATATCGACGAAGCCGCCCTTCTCGCCTGCCT
>CAISOI010000598.1 GCA_903886985.1 uncultured Chthonomonas sp. | reverse complement strand
CTCACTGGTGAATGTCGCTGGCGAAAAGGAAGAAGATCTTTCCAAAGTCACGGTGGATACTGAAGTCTACGATGCCGTTCTAACGGGGTTCCTGCGAGCGGGTGCCAATATCGATGCAAACGAACGGGAATTGATGGTAGATGCTGTCCAGATAATCGCGCTTGAGCTCGGTATTCGTTTCCTCGGCGATTATCTCCGTGGGGACACCTACTTCCGGCTCGGCACCAACGATCCTGCAAATCTTAACCGAACCCGCGGTCTTGTGCAGCTAACTCTGTTCAAACGCCTAAAGGAATGCGCCGACCAAATGCGCGAGCGCGTCGCGCAACTAACTTAATTACCCGTTCGACTTGAGATTGAGATAACTACATTCATCTTCGCTCAAACGGATGTCTATTGCGTCAGCGAGATTTCGATACTCCTCCGCGGTATGACATCCAACCAGCGGGAAGAGATTAATCCCTTGCGACATGATCCATGCCAAAGCAACCTGAATCGCTGACAGCCCGTGACTTTTCCCAATCTCTGCTGCCCTATCCAGTCTCGCAAAATTGGCATCGCTCACATAACATTCCACCGCCAATTTGAGATAGTAGTCATCAAAAACCAACTTATCCCGACTAATCTTCCCGGAGAAGAACCCACCTCCAAGACTTGACCACGAGAACACGGGAAACTGGCTCTCACGATACCAAAGCCGCGCATCGTGATGAATATCTCCTGTGATCGAAACGCAGTTATCCCAAGGTTCCTTATGCTGCTCAGCGAGGGAAAAGTTCGGGCTGCTTACCGCAAATGGAGTAAGTCCGTTTGCGTTCGCATATTCATTGGCGTCGGCGATGCGTTTGTGGCTCCAATTGGATCCGCCAAAAGCACGGATTAACCCTTCCAGCTTCAATCGATTCAATACTTCAACAATGGGTCCAACAGGTACATTCTCGTCATCCCTATGGAGCAGATAGAGATCGACATATTCAACCTGCATCCTGGCTAATGAATCGTGCAGATCACTCTCAATATCGTATGGAGTAACTCTTCTTCGATCCTGATTATGGTGCGCGCCCTTCGAGAGAATGACAACCGACTCTCGATTTCCGCGCTCTTTCAACCATCGACCAAATAGCCGCTCCGGATCCCCGCCACCATACCCGTGCGCTGTATCAAATGTATTGCCGCCACATTCAATAACGCCGTCCAAAAGCGCAAGGCTCCGCTCCTCTTCTTGCGACGAAAGAGGAACGGTGCCCTGTACTAAACGCGCAACTGGTTTTGAGATTCCCGAGATTGTCCCGAAGACCATACCCATTTCGAACTCTGCTCCTACTTAACCGGAGTTACAACAAACTTGCGAAACTCGATTGGACCGTGATCACCTTGAATAAAGAATGGACCCGGTTCTCCCTCTTTCGAGTCGAGAGCTCCGCCCGTAATTCCCGGTATCTCCTGTTCAGAGATAACCGTAACTCCGTTCAACGCGACCGTCACAAATCGCCCAACCAGAGTTATGTCATAGGTCTGCCATTCCCCCGCCTTCTTGGCTGCGTTCACCTTAGGAACGAGAAACCCATAGATGCCGCCAACGAAATGGCTATCTGCCGGCTTTCCGAAGTTGTCTTCAATTTGCGCTTCATATCTGCCACGAAGATAAATCCCGCTGTTGCTTCCCGCAGGATAACGGAATTCCGCATGAACTTTGAAATCCGTAAACTTCTGATCGCTGACAAGATCCGCGCCAGACTTTGTGTTTACGAGCACCCCATTCTTTACAACCCAGTTGCTCTTCTCATTAGCGCGCGGTCCCCAGCCCTTGGTTGTCTTCCCGTCAAACAACTCAATCGGTTTTCCCCATACAGGCGGAGCCATTCGGGTAAGGAGTGGAACACGAACTCCATCAAATGCCAGCGTTTTTCCATTGTATGCAAGGGTGGTACCGGAAATCTTGTCGTCAGTGAAAGTGCCCTTCATCCACTGATTTGTCTTAAGATCTTCCCACTGTACCGGAACTTCAAATGAGAACTCATTGCCCTTCACTTTGACTTCGGAAACAGGTCGCGCACTGCCAAATGCAGCGACAAATCGACCGACGAGTGTCTCCCTACCAGAAAGAGTCACTTCCAACCACGAAGGAAAGTCGCCACCCTGATCATGCACGACAATATCCCATCTCCCAATCAGGGTTGGTGGAACATAGCGGGGTCGATTTTGAGCAAATGCAGAAGTTACCGACAAACAGAGTGCGGACAAAACAACTATAGGAAAAAGTTTGAATCGCATATTAAGCTCCCAGAAGAATAACTGTTACGAACATTATAGACGAATTGAGCAACTGGGACTGTCAGTCAGCGGGGATGCTATACAGCACGTTTTTGTGAATATAGCTTAAGTGCTTGCCATCAGGCATCCATTGGCAACTGTGAATAGCCATTTGTTCAGGATTCATAGGTTCCGACGACGGATGATCTACTTGTGCAATTCGATGCAGATTTGATCCATCGGAGTTGCAAATCCATAATGCTGAACTGTAGGTATCGCGGATATGAGCCCACCTACTTAACAGTTTCCAGAGTCCTGTCGGCGGGAAATGTTTAAAGTCTCGACACCGAATTAGTACTTTCTTACCGTCAGGAGAAATCCGGGAGTCAAATGCATTTATGCTATTCGTCAAGGGAATTCTGTCAACATTTTTGGGGTTCAATAATGAAAAACGAGCCAAGCTCCAGGGCCGCTTGTCCGGCAATATGGCTCTCGATTCAATGGCCAAAGCAGATCCGTCATTGTCAAACCGAATAGAGGACAATCTCATCCCCTTTGGAACTGAATAATCTGCCTCAACAGGTTTACGCCCATCAAAATAGCATAAAGTGAAATGGTGATCCGTTTGACTACCCTTGTACCTTTTGGATTTTACGACACCTAACGAATTTGGTAACCAATTTCCATCTATTACTGCGTGTTCGCCGAAGATTGTTTCGATGTCCAGAACCTTGCCAGTCCTATCGTAAGTAATGCGTTCGTAATCGTCTCCTAAAATATAGCCGCCAAGATATGCAAAATACTTGCTGCCATCTGGTGAAACAGTAACATCAGTTGACGCCGGCAATTTTGACCTTTGAACTTCGCGAAGAGATGCTGCTTCCAATCCTGTCAATTTGGTCAGTTTGCTCGTCTTGATGTTAAAGATGGAACAGAATCCACCGTCGTAGGATTCAAGTTGAGGCAATACTATTTCGTCTGAAGAAATCCACGAGACCCTCGACAATAGCATCTTCGTTTGAGGAAGAGAAGCCAATCTTGTGGGCTTTGGAAATCCAAACTGAATCGTAGAATACGAATAGAGTAGACTGCTGGCCAAAGAAACGATTAACATTAACCACAATCGGACAATCCAGCGACGACTCACCTGTGAGGAATCCAGTTTGTTATCTGTAGGCAGCACGCTGAGGGATCCTTTGCGTTAAGTGGTAATTCCGGTTATGAAGATACTACGAGGCAAATCCGCATTGAACTTCAAATGATTTGTCATCCTTACATTTGGCTACTTGACAAGTCCACCCTGTCGCAAGTATTTCATGATCACATCCTCAAAAGGCATCGCAGTACTAACCGGTAGATAAAAGCATCCATATCGATTTGAGAATGTCTCGATGTCCGCTTGAAACGCCGCCAATGCATCCTGATATCGGCTCAACACCGCAGGGTTCAAGCTCATCTCTTTGGACTCACCCGTTTCGCTGTCAATGATCCGGAGGTCACCAACCAGAGTCGGCTTCAACTCTTCTTCATCGAGAGTCTGTATGAGCGCCACTTGAAATCCGCACGCCAGCAAGGACTTTACGCCGTCTTTCCAATTCTGATCCATAAAATCGGAGAGTACAATGGCCACTCCTCGAGACTTTGCGCGTCCGGCGAATGCACGCATCGCGCCCGCAAATGACGTGGATCCAGATGGAGTGATCTTGTTCAGATAATCAAACAGGGCGATGACCCCGACCTTGCCACGCTTAGCAGGCAAGAGATCCTTCAGACCTCCGGCAAATGCCGTAACGCTAACTCGGTCGTAATTCATCAATCCGATATAACCGAGTGCCGCCGCCACCTTTGCGGCAAACGTCAGCTTCTGAGGACTTCCAAAACCCATGCTAGTGGAGGTGTCGATCAGTAGGGCTAGGTAAAGGTCTTCTTCTTCTATGAACAACTTGACGAAGAGCTTTTCCAACCGTGCCGCCATGTTCCAATCAACATAGCGCAAGTCGTCTCCTAGAATATACTCACGATAATCTGCAAATTCGACACTGGATCCACGCTTAACCGATCTTTTCTCACCTTTCATCTGCCCAGCAAATGCGCGCTTGGAAACAAGCG
>CAISOI010000597.1 GCA_903886985.1 uncultured Chthonomonas sp. | reverse complement strand
CCTCTTCCGGTATAGCCTTCCAGGTACGCGAAGTTTCAATACTGGTATAAGTACTAATGCCTTTTTCTCCATTGATGGAGGAACATCGAATCTGGCTAATTTCAATCAGAATGCTGGCGGCGATTATTCCGATTTTAATGGTTCTGCACTTCATGTACAGAATGCATTTGGAACACCCGGTGCAACTCCAAACATGGGTGTAGAATTCACTGCATTGGATGTCATTGGTTACAACTTTGTATCTTCTTCGGTGCCGGAGCCGGGTGCGATAGCCCTCTGTGGCAGCGCACTGTTGGCAATTGGCGGTTTGCAGTGGAAGAGAGCTCGCAGACGCAAAGTCTGATTTGTAGTTAGTTCAAGAAAATATGTACTTTTAAGGAGCACTCAGATAATGAGTGCTCCTTTGTATATTTATTAGGAATTATCTGGTAGATTGATGGCACATAGCTAGAACTGGGGAATTTGTCGAAGGAGACCAAAATGAACCGCACTACCCGACGTGAAGTGCTTGCCGATATCGGCAAAGGAATGTTGACCACGAGCATTGGCGCAGGGCTCGCTAGCGAGATTGGCATCAGCCATGCTTTAGCCGATGGCGACTCGAAGACGATCAATTTTGGTCACCTGGAACCTCTTGTCGAGATGATGCAGGTGAACTCTGCTGATAAAATGCTGCCGCTTGTCATTAGTGCAGTCAACAAAGGGACTTCGACAAAGGATGTTGTTGCAGCCGCGGCACTCGCCAATGCGCGCACATTCGGTGGTGAGGATTACATTGGGTTCCATGCGTTCATGGCGATGGCACCCGCCTATCAGATGACCCGAGAATTACCTTCCAACAAATCACTCCTGCCCGTACTCAAAGTACTGTACCGCAGCACAAACCAGATACAGGCCAAAGGCGGGAAAGCGGCAGAGACTCTCCATAATCTGGAAGCCTCCCCTGATGCAATGTCAGGCAGTTTCGCTTCAAATCTCCGTGATGCCGCTCGACGGGGCGATATGTCGACCTCGGAATCTATTTTTGATGTTGCCTTCCAACAATCCCCGAAGCAGGCTTATGATGCCATTCAGGCACTTGCTCATGATGATACGGATGTCCACAGAGTCGTGCTGACCTATCGTGCATGGGACCTTTTGGGACTGACCGGCATGGAGTACGCGCACACTTCACTGCGGCAAACGGTTCACTATGCAGTGACGACAGAGGCGCGCAGAATAAAGGCTGGCTATCCTGAATCCGGTATCAGAAAGACTCTGCCTCTTCTCATAGATCGTTACCGCTTAACCGATATTAAATTTGGCAGAAAGACAGGTGACGATAAATGGATAAACGAACTTTGTTCAACGATGCTGAATTCGTCTCCTGATGATTCCGCGAACGCGATGGCACATGCAATTCAAGATGGTTATTCCCATGCATCCGTTGGCGAGGCACTCTCACTTGCGTCCACTCGCCGCGTTTTGACGGATCCGGGTAGATCTGTTGCATATCCGGGCAAGCCGATCGGCAGTGTCCATGGCGACTCTGTCGGTGTTCATGCTTCGGATTCTTCCAATGCATGGCGCAATATTTCGAAATACTGCAATGAAACCAACGCTGTTCTCGGAATGGTGGTTGGTGCCTATCACTTAACCATTGCAACACAGAACGATTGGCGCTCACGTCAGCCATACGATGTGTTTGAACATGCAGAAAAGACCGTCGTTTCCGATCCGGGCTCTATGTTAAAACAGCTGGATGGTGCAATTCGTGAAAATCGACAGGCTCAGGCGGCAGCAATTGTGAAGCAATATGTGATATCCAATCATGCGGAGCGGCCATTGTTTGACCTTCTCTTGAAATTCGCAATCAGCGAAGATGGCGCACTGCATGCGGAGAAGTACTATCGAACGGTTGCGGAAGAGTATGCACGTACTCGTAAATCACTTCGGTGGGAGCACCTTGCGGCACTCGCGCGAGTTACCGCCAGCGAATATGGTAAGCGAGCCGATGGTTATGAACTTGCGTGTGATATCTTGAAGGTGTCATCTTAGAGACTGCCAAGTTGCTGTTGAGTAATGGAGCCGATTGTGACTCAGATGACGCCGTATCTCGGGTTTTTTGACATTCCGAAGTCAGCATAGTCGGTATCCATTACCTTACCGCCAAGCATATCAACGATAAGAGTTACCTGTCCGCGATGATAATGGGCATGCTCCGCGAGTTGGATGACCTGTCCTTCGATGTACCACCGGAAAAGCACTCCATCTACAATCTCCATCTCTTCTGCCAGTCCTTCATCGGTCAATGCACCAAGGTAGTTGGACCAAGCAATATGCATCTCCTCGAATTGTGCGGATAAATCCTCGATCTTCGCCTTGTTGTCATACCACGGGGCCAATTGGGCGTCTGACTTGATCATCCAGATGAGCCAATTATTGCGGCATGCTATGAGATGATCTGCGATGCTGACGGCCCGCTGAAATAGGGGATCTGTTCGGCGGTCTTGGGGAACAGTCTCGAGCATCAGCACCATTTTTTGGTTGCAGTCGATTTCGTACTCAAAAAGTTCACGGTATTGCAGAATGCTCAACTTCCCAAATCTCCTGTATCATCAAGTTAATTCAGCAATTATAGCTTTCTCGTGCGGAGATTTGCCAGTGGAGATTTCTAATATGAATTGGACAATCCTGCCATTGGTAAATACGAACCAGTCCGACTGAATCTCGACGCAGGAACCGGTAACAGAGTCGTGCCCAGCATTGGAATCCGTGCAATGCGTAGGAGCTGTTTGCGACTCACATTAATGGTGTTTTTAGCCAACGGCGGGAGAGGTAGAAAACCGTGTCAATGAATGGAGAATGGAACTGGGAGTATTGACTGGTGGTAACAACCTGCCAAAAATGAGTATTCTCTCAGATACATTAGTCCGTCATCATTGTTTTTGCCAAATTGGGGCGATATGACTGCTGATCTTACGATGCATGTACTGGATACCTGACGACTTCAGAACATGGAGCCAGACGACATAATGCCAGCCATCCAATGGACGGCTGGCATCTGTCGAACGATGCTTAACTTAACTCGAAAGCGTTTAGTTTCGGCGACGCCTTCGCATCATGAACAAGCCACCCGCAACTCCCGTGCCAAGGAGCATAGTAACTGCGCCTGGCTCTGGAACACCGGCCGCCGCTGCGGATGCTGCGAAGTTGCCGTTACCCCCAAAATTACCACTTTGGAGTACACCACTGACACAGTTCAAGTTTCCACCAGACGAGAAGGAAAAGGCTCCGGTTCGCGGACTTGTACTACCGAAGTAAGCGGACTGGAACACAACTACGTCCGTCGGGTCTTTAAATCCGAAAGTCGGGCTCGGGTTTCCAGCGGTTGTGTCCTGGGAAAGACCTGCACTCTGATAAGTTGCCCTGAAAATAAGTTCACTTCCATGATGTGAGATCGACCCATTGTCACCGTAATTTGGATCATTCGGAGAAACAAAAACGCTCAGAGTGCCGCCATTGAGCGCCTGAGTCGTTTTGCCACCCACCACTGTACAGGCACCACTACTAGACATTCCAAAGAACACGGATGCCTGAATTGGTTGTGTAAACTGTGGAACTGGAATGTTGAACGAAAACGTGATCGGAACGGTTGCGTTGGTTACACCAAGGTCCGGGGAGGTAAAAAAAGTCCCGGTCCCACCGCTTTGCTTGTAGGCATAGTAGTTGTTGACATCTCCAGGTCGGTTTGATAACGATGCGACCGACACTTGTGCATTTACCGGGCTCAAGGCAAGGGTCAATATACCTGCCAATGCCAAACCCTTTAGGGTGTTGTTCATACTTTTACTCTCCTGATTCTGAACTGACTAAGTGATACTTCAAATTCAGTAAGACGTGACTTACTAGACTGGGTCTAAAGTAGTTACGAATTCTGAAAACTATAAGACTTTGTGCCTCGTGTAAAGACACATTACGTTTTGCCAATTAGAGAAATCTACATCGATTCTACTAAGT
>CAISOI010000596.1 GCA_903886985.1 uncultured Chthonomonas sp. | reverse complement strand
TCCAAACCAGAACAAATTCGTAAAGAGTGGGAGGCTCTGCCTGCAAATAGCCCTGTTCGAATGACGAACGCCCAGGTGCTTATGGGTTCTGATTCATTGCCAGGAAGAGCACTCGTTAAGATCGATTCTGGTCCGGCACTATTAGTCACCTTACCTTCTGCAATGGTACTACCAGTGGTTGCAGGCGACATTGTTGCCATTCAAGGAACTGTATCTGCGGAAACCGTCGAAGGACCGGGAAGGCACTTAGCCGCAAACAAAATCGCACTGACAGATATGAACATTCCAGATCATCTGGAAGCAACCGGCAAATCTGCGGCGACAACACAGATAGGTGTACCAACGGTAACCACGGTGGAAGGAATTGTTTTAAACAGACAACAGGATTCGTTCGATATCGACTCCGGCGACCATGTGTATCACATCCAGTTAAAGAATCGCAAAGAGATTGGAATTGAAGATCTCATCCTCAATTGGAAATCACCAAAATCGCAAAAAGCACGCATTATTGGCATCGTGGTTTCCAGAGGGAAGAGCGATACCGTAGAATTAGACCTATACCCTCTCAATCCATCGAGCATTCAGCCCATGGAACTTACTGCTTCCGAGAAGCTAAACCGCGCGGCCCGGTGGTCCGCGGGTATCTTTCGTGGCTGCGATATTTGTGGTAATACTGCGTTTCAGACGCCGACGACAACAAAATAGGCACAAATGGAACACTTAAGGGACTTGTTACGTTTGTAACAGTATAAGAAAATCGTCCAAATCACTCCCTATAGGTGCTAAAATCAGAGAGTGTTGCAGCAGTTGGAGATTTAATACCCGGTTCACCCATAGTGGTGCTTCTTGGAGCCTCTTTCGCTTTCAGAAACTGGCGTTCCGAAGTTCTTCTCACCAACAGAATCACTGATTGATTGTCATAAGAAAGCCGCACTTTGACAATCTTTCCATGATCTTCAGTTGTCTAAATAACCAGATATAGATTCAGCAAGATAGTGCCTAACACTGACATCCAACGATGGATGGGACCGCATTACCGCTTACGTAGATACGAGAGTTGCAAACCTTTCAACTTTGGACGTACAAGATGTAGGTTACTGTTTATATGAAACGAATTGAAGAGATAACCGGACTTGACTTGCAAATCGAGCGTGTCTCCAGTACAGATTTGTTCAAGATGTGGGAAGAGATTATCTCTGTTTATATCGCGGCATTCGAACCGCCCCCATGGAATAAGTCGAAGCCTGAGGACTTAGAAGCCTTTGAGGCGATGCTACGTCGCCACCTAACACGTCCGGGCTTTAGCGCCGTGGCCGCTCGGGATGGCAATTCGGGACAACTTATCGGTTTCGCATATGGATATGTAAGCAATCAGGGGCAGTATTTCCATGACGCCGTACAGAAGACTCTTCGCAAACGGTTTCTTTCCCATTGGCTTTCCGATTGTTTTGAATTGGTAGAAGTTGCCGTAATTCCAGAACATCAGAGCCATGGCATCGGTGGAAAGCTGCATGACTCCCTGATGTTGGGGCTTTCATGTCCGCGTGCCATCCTATCCACAAAATCCGACGCCGTCCCCGCCATGCGGATGTATCTCCGCAAGGGTTGGAAAGTGCTTGTGGATGAATTCGACTTTCCGGGCGAGCCAAAACCTTATGTTCTCATGGGCTGGCAGCTTCCTGGCAAATAGTCTTCCCGCCTCTCAAAAGCTGTCTTATCCTCGATAAATTGTCACGGTTTCGGTATCATTACATCAGGTCCACCTTCATCTTCGATACTGCGTAATTGGTTAGTTCTACATCGAGATGTCACCTACCGTTTGTAATTATCAGGAGACGCCGCCTTGAAAGCTCTCATAAATCGTTCACTTGCCTCTATTAGTCTGTGCATTCTATCTGTATCTGTTCTGGCTCAAGGCATTGACCCAAAACTGTACTCCGCACTCAAATGGCGAAACATCGGCCCCTTCCGGGGAGGCCGAACGCAGGCAGTCGCAGGTATTCCAGACCAACCCAACGTCTTCTACATCGGCGTTTGCAACGGTGGTGTCTGGAAGACCACCGACTATGGGCGAGTGTGGAAACCGATCTTTGACAGCCAATTGACCGGCTCCATAGGCGCTATTGCAGTCGCTCCCAGCAAACCGGAAGTTATCTACGTCGGAAGCGGAGAAGGCCTGCAGCGTCCCGACCTCTCTGTCGGAGACGGAATCTATAAGTCTGAGGACTCGGGAGCAACATGGAAACATCTGGGACTGCGAGACGCTCAGCAGATAACCTCAATCATCGTCGATCCTGCCGATCCTGACAGGATTTTTGTTGCGAGCCTTGGTCATCCTTATGGTCCCAACAAAGAGCGCGGAGTTTTTCGTTCGATGGACGGTGGACGAACTTTTGAGAAAGTTCTCTACAAAGACGAGAACACGGGCGCGGCGGCCATATCGTTCGATCCAAGTAATTCCGATACCATTTACGCATCCCTCTGGTCCGCTCGACAGGCACCGTGGGAGATTGGCAACAGCGTTAATGGACCAAATAGCGGTCTCTTTAAGTCCGCAGATGGAGGCAGCACCTGGAAGCAGTTAACAGGTGGTCTCCCAACCTTCAAAGATGGACTGGGACGTATTGGATTCTCGGTTGCTCGAGGAGCCACGAATATTCTCTATGCCATGGTAGATGCCGATGCCAAACATGGAGGAGTCTATCGGTCGGACAACTTTGGCGAGACTTGGACGAAGACAAATGGCGAAATGCGGATATGGGGACGCGGAGGCGACTTTGCCGAAGTGAAGGTTGACCCGCAGAATGCGGGCACTATTTATATCGCCAATACTTCAACTTACAAGAGCACGGACAGCGGCAAGAGCTTTACGGCAATCCGAGGCGCACCGGGTGGAGACGATTACCATACTGTTTGGATAAACCCAAACAATACTCAAATTATCTGCCTCGCTAGTGATCAGGGAGCCGTAATCTCGGTCAACGGTGGCAAGACGTGGAGCTCCTGGTACAACCAACCGACTGCACAGTTTTATCATGTCGCCACGGATAATCGATTTCCATACTGGGTTTATGGTGGTCAACAAGAGAGTGGCTCGGCAGGTGTCGCAAGCAGAGGTAACGACGGTCAGATTACCATTCGTGAATGGCACCCTGTTGGAGTTGAAGAATACGGCTACGTTGCGCCGGACCCTCTACATTGGAATCTCATTTATGGCGGCAAAGCGACTCGTTTCGATTGGTTGACGGGAGATGTTCAAGACGTCCACCCGGAAGCACTTCGCACCGGAAAATATCGATTTCTGCGGACTGCACCAATCCAGTTTTCTCCTGCTGATCCACATGTGCTCTATCTTGCATCGCAAATCTTGTTCAAAACAGTGGATGGCGGAACGCACTGGTCCGAGATCAGTCCTGATCTTTCTCGTAAAAGTTATTCTCCGCCAGAGAGTTTTGGCATTTTCAACCAGCTAGACCCGGATGCTGCAAAACATAAGGGCGTGATATATTCCCTCGGACTATCAAAATTGGATGTCAACTTGATCTGGGCGGGAACAGACGATGGACTCATTCACATTACGCGTGATGGCGGTAAGAGTTGGCGGGATGTCACTCCAAAAGGACTAATTGCCTGGAGCAAAGTCTCCATCATCGAAGCGTCCCATACGGACCAAGATGTCGCCTATGCCGCAATAAATCGGTTCCGATTGAGCGATATCCGACCACACATCTACCGGACTCGAAACGGTGGAAAAGAGTGGAACGAAATTACCCATGGCCTGCCTGACAACGAGGTCATCAACTCTGTTAAGGAAGATCCTATCAGAAAAGGATTGCTCTTCTGTGGCAGTGAACGCAGCGTCTATGTATCGTTTGATGACGGCGACAACTGGCAGCCACTCAGACTAAATCTACCGGGAACCTCAGTTCGCGATCTAGTAATCCATCAGGACGATCTTGTCATTGGTACGCATGGCCGCGGCTTCTGGATTTTGGACAATATGTCGATGCTTCGACAATTGAAAACTATTAGTGCGTCAAGTGAAGTAACCCTCTTTACACCGCAAACTGCGGTGCGAGCGCGATGGAATCGCAATACGGATACTCCATTGCCGCCGGACGAACCCACCAGTCTGAATCCTCCAGATGGTGCGATCTTCGATTACTACTTGAAGTCCACAACCTCCCCGAACTCGAACGCGCCCTCGCCACCGACGCCCGCATCATCGGCGTCAACAACCGCAACCTGAAGTCCTTCACCGTCGATCTCGCCACCACCGAAGAACTCGCCGAGGAAATCCCCGACGACATCATCCTGGTGTCGGAAAGCGGCATCAAATCTCCCGCTGACGCTCTCCGCCTCGCCGAAGCCGGCGCCGATTCGCTCCTCATCGGCGAAACGCTCATGCGCAGCTCAAACATCCTCATCGATCTGCCCCAGTTCCGCGCCTCCACGGCGTCCGCTCGTGCCTATGAGGAATGACGGGCGCAGCTAAGCCTTCGCAATCTGCGCCGCCAGTTCCGCTATCAAAGTCGTCAGCGTCGTTAGTTCCTTGCTCGCCTCCTGCTTCGGCAGCACCAGCAGCAGCTCCGTCGTCGGCACGGGTGCCGCCAGCGGCACAAAGATACATCCCCCATGCGGCATCTTGCTCGCATGCTCCGGAATCAGCGCCACCCCGCCCATGGTGGTGACCGTCCCGAGCATCATCGAAAGTGAATCAACCTCACTCACGATCTGCGGATCAAATCCCGCTTGCTGACAAATCGAGCGCAAAAACTCACGCCGCCCCGGAAAAGACGCGTCAGAAAGCGACACCCACCGCTCATCCTTCAGCGCGGCCAGCTTGATCGACTTCTTCTTCGCCAGCGCATGATCTTCCGAAACCAGCGCCGCCATCTTGTGGCGGGAAAGCGTGCGTGTGGTGAAGAAGGCACGATCACTCTCCGAGATGTTCCCGAGGATCGCCGCGTCCAACTCATGGTTCCGCAGCCGGTCCAGCTGCGCGCGCGGCGGCAGCTCAAACAAGCTCACCTGCGCCTTCGGGTGCCGCTGCCGGAATTCCCGCACCGCAGGCACCACCAGGTCATCCAGAAACGGCGCAAGGAATCCCAGCCGCAGCGTCCGTCGTGCCTTCCCATACTGCTCGCGCAACTGCTGCGCACTGGTTTCCGCATCACACACAATCTGCCGCGCCTTCGGTAGAAAAAAGCGGCCTGCCTCAGTCAGATAAATACGCTTCCGAATGCGATCAAACAAGGGCACCCCCAGTTCTCCCTCCAGCACCGCGATCTGCCGGCTCAGCGCCGGCTGCGTCACATGCAGGCGCTTGGCCGCAGCAGAAATGCTCAAATCCTCGGCGGCGGCGATGAAGTAACGAAGCTGGTGAAATTCCACGCCGGATCAGACCACAGTCCGGCATCTGATGCAAATCACCGAGAAATTAGCAAGGCGGCCGTTTTCATGACGTAGAAGGCAGGCGTTATGCCATCACCGCTGTTTCGTCCCTCCATGGACCGCCGGGCCTTCCTCACGGCCT
>CAISOI010000595.1 GCA_903886985.1 uncultured Chthonomonas sp. | reverse complement strand
GTACCAAGCCCTGGAAGCCCGAGATTGCCGATTCCGCTGTTTAGTGTCGAAAAATCCTGAATCCCCGATCCGATGCCAGATGTAATGCCGACATCAACCGGTTGGCCCTTCTGGAGCTGTACCGCTGCCGAAACCAAATTGGACACCATCGACAAAGTACTTATGCCTGTCAACCCCATAGATGAACCCAGCCCGGAAGTCATGTTTGGAACTCCCGCCAGAGAGTTCAAACCCGACAACGATTGTGAAGACTGTCCGGATTGATAATGAGGTAACGCAACAGGTGCTACCGGGCCCAATTCAATAATCCTACCGAAGATCCGGGCAGCTACACCGGGTCCTAAAGGACCATAAGGTATATCGGCAAGTTTTAGTGAAGTCAGAGCAGCTGGCGGTAATTCGAGTGCCGTCAGCTTCAATGGAGGCAGTCCCATCGTCGGCGTTGAAACATTGCCTTGAACTACCTGCGGTGGGACTTCTGGCCCCGAAAGGGATAATGCTTTCAGAGCCAATTCTGTGATTTTCAAAGGATCGAGGTTCAGCATATCTAACGACAAATCACCGGGGCGTGCAGGCGCTTTTGGAGGACTTGTTGTAGCAGGCCCTCCGAGGACAAACGGAGGCGTCTGCGCCACCGCTCTGATCGACAATCCCGATAATACCGAGAGTGCAATCATCGTTTTAGATTTGTTTTGCACCAAGCTTCCCAATTTCTCACCTACTTCAAAAATCGATCTAACCATTCCAAATTTGTCTTCAAACGGTCGATTCTAAGATCTGGCGGACCATTTCTTGAGAGACCATGACTGCTCTCCGCCGGATAACGGACCAATTCTACAGTCTTTCGCCGCGATCTTAGCGCGGCGAAAAGTTCCTCTGCTTGACTAATGGGACACCGCAAATCACCGTCTGAATGAACCAGCAACAATGGTGTTTCGATTTTACCTGCATATGCCATCGGGGAACATCTCCACAGATCACTCGTGTCGTCCCAACTGTTTCCCTTCCACGCTCTACCATGCTGCCATGCAAAATCGACAGTGCCTGCAAAGCTCTGCAGATTATTCACTAATCTATCTGCTATCGCGCATCTGAATCGGTTTGTCTGCCCCACTGCCCATGCTGTCATATATCCACCATAAGACCCACCCATGATCGCCATTTTGGTTTCGTCGACATACGATTGACCAGCAACATAGTCAGAAATTGCCTGAACATCTATCCAGTCCAGGTTGCCCCAATCTCCCTTAATGCAGCCAGTATGATGTTCGCCGTAACCCCGACTGCCTCTCGGATTGCCGTAGATGACAACATATCCCTTTGCAGCCAACCATTGCAATTCATGAAATGGCACCGCTAGGCCGCCATATTGCGCCGCAGGTCCGCCGTGAACGTAGACCACCGCAGGATACTGCTTCGAAGAGTCAAACTCGGATGGCTTCAAGATCCAAGCAGATACTTCGTGCCCATCTGATCCTACTGCAGAAATCTCTTCTGGTTTTTGGAAACTAACTTCTGTATTTAGCCAAAGATTATGATTTGAGAGTTTCTTCCAATTGATTGCCGATGCAACTGAAAGTGTGCCCGCAAAAATCTCACCGGGCTTATCCCAACTGCTCAATTGGATCGCAATCGAATTGCCGTCCACAGTCATGCTGAATGAACCAAGTTCGCAGTTAGGCGACGTAAGCGGGCGCAAATTGGATCCATCTTTGTTTACCGAATAGAGACGAGTATCTCCCTTTTCCGTAATAGGAAAGTAGAATGCGTTCCCATCAGCAGACCAGTACAATTTCCGACCACCGCCGACTTCGTGTGTATCTGACAGTGTTTCGTAGCCGACCTGCTTGTCAAATTGCCCCGTTACGTCGACGGTTTCGCCACCAGCCATCGAAACGTAGAGAATACGCGTGTTCAATCCACCCCACGACTCCAACGGGTCCGTAGTGCCTAGCCACGCAATGAACTCTCCATCCGGTGAGTAACAGAGATCAGACTTTGGTCCGTCGACAGCAGCAATTTGCGTCAGAGGTCCTCCATCCTGTGAAATGGTCCAGAT
>CAISOI010000594.1 GCA_903886985.1 uncultured Chthonomonas sp. | reverse complement strand
TGTTGGGAACCTTATACGGAGCTCTTATTGAGAAGAAGCTGATCGAACCTTCCAGAACTGTTGGTGCTTACCTTCCGCAAATGATTCACTCAGGTTACTCGACAGCTACAATCCAAAATCTCCTCGATATGACAGCAGCAGTAGACTTTTCCGAAGATTACGATGATCCGAATTCACAGATATCCCAGCTCGATCGGGCCTCTGGGTGGCGAATTAGTAATTCACAAGATGACCTCGGAATCCGCAAATTCCTAACTACGGTTAAGCAAAATGGAGTGCACGGAGAACAGTTCCAATATTGCTCGGCCAATACCGACCTATTAGCTTGGATCGCAGAATCTGCTCTAAGCAAGAGTTACTCCGAAATTCTCAGCGAATACATCTGGCAACCAACTGGGGCAAGCCAGAGCGCCAGCGTCACCGTGGATCACGAAGGCCACGCTCTAGCTAATGTCGGAATCTCAACAACCGCTCGAGATCTGGCCTTATTCGGTCAAGAGATCCTTGATACCTATCTGGGAAAATCTACTAAGTTAGTTTCAAACGCTTGGGCCAAAGATACGTTTGGCGGAGCTGATCCGGCAATTAAGTCTGTTGATTACATGCAGGCTATGCACCCGGGTGGTTCTTACCATAACCAGTGGTGGATAACGAATAGTCAACATCAGGAAATATATGCTGTGGGTATCTACGGTCAATACATTTGGATTGACCCCGCTTCAGAAACAGTCATCGTAAAATTTTCGACTCTTCCAATTGCTTTAAGCACTAAATTCTCCGAAGAACATATCGCGTTATTTAGGAAGATTTCGAATTTGTACTCGTAAATATCAAGTGACCTTGATCTTTATAGGGGTGCTCGCGAATTGTCCCAACTTCCCATCCAGTCCGGATGAAGTCATTGAAATGTAAAGCAAGCCCTTCTTCTTAGGGGTTACATTGATCGGAATGGTTTTTCCAGAAACATTGCCACCACCTAGCACCGTCCATGATGAACCAGTAGACGTCTGTAACTCGACGTAAACACTTGGCAAATTGACGTTGGAAGTACAAGATCCACGCAACTTCGTACCTACCTTGGCGGTGGTCGCGATTTTGCAGGTCAACTTAGGCGTAACCAGGATTTGGATTGCAGCAGATTCAGAATCAAGTAAGTTGGTAGCTCCAGAGAAAACCGCTCTCACGTAATCACCGAGGTTGACAAGAGCAGAAGCCTTAAATAATGGTGCTGCACCCGTAAATGTTGCGACCGTATTCCAGGTTCCCTGTGGATCAGTGCTTTGTTGTAATACCAAGGTTCCATCGCTTAACGAATTCGTCCCCGAGTATTTGACAGTGAAAGTTGAATTCGCTCCCACCGAAATTTGGGTAGCGTTCAAAACAAGAGTCGGCGCAACCGGGATAGTTAGGGTGACCGGAGTACTCGCCGCCGCTCTGCCATTGCTATCTACGATGTAAAAAGTAATTGGATAACTGCCGGTGGCCCATGAAGTCGTGTCCATGGTGAATGTATAACTTCGATTATCTTGTGCATTCCATGCCTTTTGAGCATTCCCTGCCGTTCCCATTGCTTGGTTATAGCCGACAGGACTGTAGTTG
>CAISOI010000593.1 GCA_903886985.1 uncultured Chthonomonas sp. | reverse complement strand
CTGTGCTTTGGAGAATCGAAGAAGACAATTGACCGTATTCGCAGAGAATACACCTCGAAAACCGGCCGACACACACAACTAATGACCGGCAGCTCACCAGGTGCCTGGGATTTCGGTACGATGGATAAGCGCGTTTGACCTAATCCTGCAATCTGCCGACGGGTCGATTAAACTGGTCTTGCCACAGAAGATTACGGATAGCATCAAGAACACTTTGACTTAACTGAGGCACAGTTGATTTTTGGGTAACCGCATCAGCATCTTTGAAGGTAACAAGTACTTCCTGCCGACCGATTATCCGTGTCTTATCCGCAGAAATACGGACCTCATACATTTGCAAACCCTGATCAAACAGTCGGTTCATGCGCTCTGCCAATTGATTCGCTCGATCTAATGCCTTATCTGCGCCATCATCAGAGAATCTGGCAACCACTGTCTTGTACATTTTGACTTCTGCAAACGTGGCGTTTGGACCTGTACCCATGGCAGCTGTTGCTCGCAACCCAGGATCTGCATCTCGCCTATTTACTGCAACCTTCAAGTCCGCAAGTTCGGTAAGTGCGGATCTGGCTCGATCCGGCGATGGTGGGTGATTACGATAGATGCCATAATCGATTTCAGGTGACTTCTGTTCGTCGCGAGCAAGGCGTTCCATAAATGTGAGCAGCCCCACGGGACTATATTTGGTCTTCACCATGTAGAGCATTCCGGCGTGATCAGCGTCCTTCTCGGCTTCAGTTCCATAGGTATTCAGTTTTGCAGTCATATAGAGTTGGGCTCCGACGAGAGCCTTCATGCCGCTGTCAGCATGGTCCTTTGATAGCGCAGCAGCACCAATTGCAGCAATCAACGTTGGAATTTGCATTTTGCGTTGAATGGCAAGCAGTTTGACCATGTGATGGTGAGCAGCGTGCGCTATTTCGTGAGCAAGAACACCCGCCAATTCATCATCAGAGTGAACGTAGTCCAAAAGTCCTTTGTTAACGTAGATAAAACCGCCTGGAAGCGAAAATGCATTTACATCTTTATCTTCAACGATTTTGAATGAATAGACGAACTTCTTGACCGTAGAATCCCCCCAAATCGCAGGTACTTCTGTTACATTGGCGACGGCAGCTAAGTCTTGCCCGATTTTTGTTACGCGTGCATTGAGGGCCGGATCGGCTACGATTTTCAGTTCTTTTTCAGTCTCTGCGGCACCATCTCGACCAAGCTTAACTTCAGCATCATCATTTTTTACCTGTGCTGACGCTAAAACTGATGTCGTAGCTATACCTAGCATCAATCCCATCGTAACAATATTGCTTTTTAGTCTCATGCCGCAATGCATTTGTAGTGCCCTTCCCAGCTAATCAGTAAATCCTGAGTCTCAAAAGAAAAAATTTCTTAGTCACCTAAATTCTTCAGTTCTGCACAATGAGTCCGAATTCAACTCATGGGTACGTTATAATACGGTATCGAATAGAGATAATGTTCATACAGACATTTAAGTCTACTTAACTAATTGGACGGTGACAGTCGGCTTACGTTACCACAATTTTTATATATCAACGAGCGAAACCACAAATTTGAACAACATTCACCCTTCACTTAGACTATTAACTAGACTTTGCCACATAACATCCTTATATTTGTTGACGACTTTGGCGTCGCAATGTTCGGCTGAGGTTACCACACAAGAATCGATCTACCCCGATCAGGTCACTGAAAACCGAATGGCTGCGCTTGAGGGCGAAAAAGTCGAAGTAAGTG
>CAISOI010000592.1 GCA_903886985.1 uncultured Chthonomonas sp. | reverse complement strand
TCTGTCTGGGTCTAGTAAAACTCCCGAAAGTTGCGGAACGCTCCTAGGACGAAAGTACTGAAGAAGCCCCGGGAGTGGTGGTATCGACAATGCTTCCATCGACCAAAGCCACGCGCTCAGCCAATGCAGTGCCTTCAGATGTTTGGAAATACTTCCATGCAACATCCCCTTTTCCATCAACCATTTTGGCGTCTAAAGAAACAGTCCGAGTTGATCCCAAATTGAATCCTTCGACTGAAGAGGACAGTGGTTCACCACGTTTCGCGATAGATCGAACCAGACTGGCAATAATCGGAAGTTTGCCAATTGTTAAGCGATAGACATAGTTTCTAGAGCCACGGTAAAGCGTATCTCGAACCTGTAGGCGATAGATGCCGCCTTTTGTTGAGGTATAGACGATTTTCGGATCACGATCGTAACCTTCGGAAGCCTCGGCTATTATGTGGCCAGAAGCATCGCGCAACTCAAGTGCAGCATCCATAGGTGAAAATATGCGATTTGCCACGATATCGATGACAAATGTCTCGCCGGCAGCCGCAGTGAACTCATACCAATCGACATCTTCGGAAGCATGTACCCTGCCATTAACCGTGATTGGAGTTTGTGGCAGCTTCATAGCCTTTAAAAGTTGATCGTTCGGTTCAACTTCGTTTATTTCCGGTGTAATTCCCGCCCACAGGTAGGAGGGTCCAGAAATGCCCCGAGGAGATATTACGCGTAATTCATAGGGACCGGGCGATGCATCACTGGCTATATCGAGGGATATTGTCGCGGAATTGCCATCTGCTTCAACCTTTGAAATTTTGGCTTTTATGCCTGTACCGCTGACGAAGACATCCCTCAGACCAACCAATGCCGATCCCTCGATCTTAACGTCGGTGCGGGTACCGCGCATTCCACCAGCGGGAAACACCGCCGCAACTTGAGGTGCCTGCGCGATAGCCAGAGTAGCTGCGAATAGTTCAACACCAATTACTGCGCAAATGCTTGAGACGAATTTCATAGCTCTCTTTCAGACCTCACGCCAATGGATGAGGAAGGTGACTATTTTGCGACATCGACTTTTGTGGGATTTCCTGTTAAAACAGCGACTTGAGTTCCATCTTTAATGCGGAATACAACCGATCGGCCGTCACTCCAGCCAGCGGCAAACAACTCACCATTTGGTGAAATCTTAACTGACAGTGCCATTTCAGGGGAGCCAGGCAAAATTTTAATCGACGCCCCATCGTTCTCTTTTACAACGTGAACTGATCCATCCATAGAGGCAGTCAGAACCATGGTGCCATCTTCTGAAAGACATAAATCCAAAATTGCATCTGCCTGGCCTGAATTGCTTTTCACCTGGCCACCGCCGTCGGGCCTCAGGTCCCACGCCCGTGCAACCTTATCCGCTCCAGCAGAATAAAGTCTTGACGATTTTGGCATAAAAGCGAGCGACATTACCGCCTCTTGCGCTCCACTCAGGGAATACATTCGCTTGCCTGTCATTCCCTCCCAAATCTTGATCGACTTATCTGCACTTGCGGTCGCAAGATATTTGGAATCGGAGCTATAAGCAACCGCAAATACCGCGTCCGTATGATCCCTTAACTCCACGACGGATTTACCGGTCTTGACATCCCATATTTTGGCGGTCTTGTCATAACTTGCTGTGGCAATTTGAAGCCCGTCGGGTCTCCATGCAACTCCGTAAATACTGTCTGTATGCCCTTCAATTGTGGTTGAGGTACCTGACTCCAGAATCCAGAGTTTCACTTCGCCTGATTTACCGACCTTTCCGCCGGCAGCGGCAAGTACCTTACCATCTGGGCTTAAAGCCAATGAGCGAACAATATCGGAATGGCCAACCAGTTGACCGATTTTGTTTCCAGTATTCGCATCTCTAATTTCAACGACCTTGTACCCTGCGACATAGATCCTTTTGCCGTCGCGACTCCACACGAGACTATTTACAGGACACAGAGCAGAAACCTTTGATTTGAGCTCTTTAGTAGTTGGAACTGGTTGTTTAGAATCTGTATCCAACTTGGCACCTTCTGAAATCCATCGTTTGATAACATCAATTTCAACGTCTTTCAGTGCACCACCAATAGGCATCTTCGGTTGTCGTCTACCGTCCAAATATTGGATGATTAGACTTTTATTAGGATTTCCGATCTCAATACACTTACCACGCTTACCGCCTCGAATTAGAGCCATGTAAGTGTCTGTTGCCAGCCCACTTTGAGGCGTGTTAGAGGCGTGACACGCATTACAGTTCGCAGCCAGCAATGGAACTATCTGCTTGCTAAAACTGACCGGAGTTGTGGACTTTGGGACCGACTGCAAACACCCAGCCAATATGAGAATGGGAAGCACGCTAATCATGAGGTGATTGGATTGGCAAGATCGCCGATTCCCCCAATTGATATTTTGACATTGTCTCCGGGAATGAGACTGAACTCGTCCGGCGGGATCAGTCCAGTTCCGGTCAAAAGAATGGCTCCAAAAGGAAAGTCCAACTCTCGAAACAGCCATTCTGAAAGCTCTTGGACGTTACGCTTCATCTTTGCTGTGGAGGTCTCACCTCGATAGATCTCGACACCTTCGCGCACAATGGAGAGCGTAATCGGCAGATTATGCGGGTCTAAACCTGAAGCAGGAATAATGACAGGGCCCACCGCGCAAGATCCGTTGTAAACCTTTGCTTGAGGCAGATAGAGCGGATTTGCGCCTTCGATATCTCGCGATGACATGTCGTTGCCAATTGTATAACCCAAAATTGTGCCGTTTCCTGCAATTACGACGGCGAGTTCCGGCTCGGGTACGTTCCATGAAGAGTCTGCACGTACTCTAAGATCATCCCCCGGACCACGCGTTCTGCCGGGGCTCGCCTTCAAGAAGAGCTCTGGTCGATCCGCGATATAAACCTTGGCATAGAAATCTCCACCTTCGGGCGATTCTGCCATGCGCGCGAACTTGCTGCTTTCGTATGTAACACCAGCTGCCCAAATTTCTTGTTCAGCGAGAACAGGCGCCAAGAGTTCCACTTCGGAGAGAGCGCATCCGTTTCCGCAAGTCTTTAGGGATAGCAGCCCGTCACTGCCTGGTGCCGCGAAAACATCACGCACTTGCTCGTATGGGATCGGTGAGACCTGATCGCCATCAATCCATCCCCACCAACTCTTCATTGAATTGCCATAGCGGCAAAGTGACATTGTATTTCCTTTGGACCGAATGTTCTGTTAGGCTGGTAGATCGATTGAAACGGTCTTAATCTGTGTAAAGAAGTCTCGTGCTGCCAATCCCTGCTCACGGCTCCAGCTGCTGCTTGCCTTAACACCACCGAATGGAGCCTGTGGTTCTACCCCTGCAGTTTCTCCATTGATACGGATCATTCCCGCTTGCGCCTTATCAGCAAACTGCATGGAAGCACTCAAGCTCTGAGTAAAGAGTGAAGCCGAAAGTCCAAATTCCACATCGTTCAAGATTGCGACTGCATCGTCAAAATCCTCGGCCTTGATTAAGCAGAGGACCGGACCAAATATCTCATCTTGCGCGAGCGAAGACTTAGGGTCAACATCTCCAAAGACAGTTGGGAGAATATAGCAGCCATCCGCAAGGAAAGCGGACTCAGGTACTTTGCCGCCACACAAAAGGGCGGAGCCTGTGGAGACCCCCGATTGAATTGCTGACAATATGCGATCTCTCGCCTCTACCGTAATCACGGGGCCAAGATATGCGTCTGAATCCCCAGGACCAATTGTCAATGCCGACGTTTTCTCAACGAGCGCAGCGGCGAATTTGTCGTATATCTCTTTTTGCACGATGACGCGTGAAGTTGCCGTACACTTCTCACCTGCGGACTTGTATGCGCCTTGAATTGTTAGATTTACTGCTTGATCGAAGCTGGCATCTGCCAAAACGACGGCAGCGTTTTTGCCACCCATTTCCAACTGGTATTTCTTACCATGCGCAGAAGCCCAACCGGAGATCACCTTTCCAGTCTTTGCGGATCCCGTGAATGAGATAGCAGAAACCTTTTTGTGCGTCGCCAATGTCTCTCCAAAACGAGCCCCATGACCATGAATTACGTTAAAGACACCCGATGGCAGGCCTGCCTGCTCGAAACACTCGGCTATTCTTACTGCTGTCAAAGGCGAAAGTTCTGAGGGCTTCATGACTACGGTATTGCCACACGCCAATGCAGGAGCCGCCTTCCAAATTGGAATAGCAACGGGAAAATTCCATGGGGTAATCAAACTAACCACACCCACAGGTATTCGGCGACTGTATAGAAATGTTGTGGCGCCCGCACTCGGAATAACGTCACCGTCTGGCAACATCGTCTGAGTTGCAAAATATCTGAGAATTACTATGGCGCGCATGGTCTCGCCCTTGGCCTCTGGAAGAGATTTACCCTCTTCTTTCATCAGCCCTGTTGCGATTTCCAGCAGACGACTCTCCATGACATCAGCTGCCTTACGCAGATATTCACCCCTAACATGG
Organism: uncultured Chthonomonas sp.; assembly: GCA_903886985.1. Lineage (GTDB taxonomy): Bacteria > Armatimonadota > Chthonomonadetes > Chthonomonadales > CAJBBX01 > CAISOI01. The sequence continues at coordinate 2,277 of CAISOI010000592.1, read as the reverse complement.
GAACTCAACCCTGCCCATCCCGACAGTGCTGCAGCGGCGGATTCGATCGCCGATTCTGCATCCTCAGTAGTAGAATTTGGGAATTCCCCAATCACTTCATGGATGTTTGCGGGATTGTACTTTGAGAAGAATTCGCCCTGGCTGGGCGTGTTCCAATTGCCACCAATATAATTTAAATAGCGTTCTGCCACGATTGATCCTTTAATTTAACGAATTGCGTGAAATAGTTCTTGCCTGACAGCTCTATTTCCTGCAAAATTCGGCTCATATACTAATCTCAACGGAACCCCAAAACCTATGCTCCGCATCAAAATTTTCAGTTTCCAAGCCACTGGTAGAGATACTTCATTATGCGAGTAAACACGTGTGGCCGACTATCATCTCGACTGATACTATGGTCGTCCTTTGGATAAAACGCAACATCAAAACTCTTGCCGGCTTCAATGAGCTTTTGCGTCATCTGCACAGTATCTTGAAACAGTACATTGTCATCTTGCATACCATGAATCATGAGGATATTACCGGTTAAACCGTCGGCAAAATTGATGGGAGAACTTTTCTTATAAGCCTCGGCATCCTCTTTCGGCAAGTTCAGTCGATGGCGGGTATACCATTCATTATAGTGCTTCCAGTCTGTAACAGGTGCCACGGCAACTCCCGCAGAAAATATCCCCGGTCGCGTGAACATAACCATCTCGGTCAAGAATCCACCGTAGCTCCAACCCCATAGACCAACACGATTTGGTTCGATGTAGGATTGAGATTTTAACCATGAGGCGGCAGCAACTGCTTCATCGGCGTCTATCTGCCCGAGGGACCGATAATAGCCAGTAGCAAAATCGGAGCCATACCCCCAACTGGATCTGAAATCGACCGAAAGAACCGCCAAGTTCAAATACCTAGCGGCATAGGAAGGCATAAACCCTACCCACCTGTTCTTACCAGAGTCAGCATACATGTTATCCAAAAACGCGCCGATCTTTACTCCCGGTTGAAGGTTGGGAGGTAAGTAGAGCAGGCCATGAATAGTTTTGCCGTCGGGCGACTGGAAGGTTATCTCCTTCGGCTGAATCAATGGTGCTTTCGCGAACTCTGATAGCTGTGAAGTCGTCAACCTTTTTGGTTCTCGAGATGGGTTCTCAACAGAATTGTAATAAAGATCAGATGGATGCATGCGATCCTGAGTCTCTAGAAGCACGTGCTTCCCGTCCTCGGACGGAAAGCTGGCAATAAGCCCATTTCCTACTGCAAACGTGGGAGAATTCACCGGACTGCTGCCGGTAAGATCTACGATTTTTCCATCGGGTGCGAGGGAGTAGGTTCTCAATTCAAGTGGTGACTTTTCGGCCGTCTCCAAGATTAGATCATCGCTGTTTTTGGGACGAGTGAAGCCTCCAACATCGTACTTCCCCTTGGTGACCAAGTTAGGAGTACTGCCTGCTGTCGCTGCAATTTTCCATACATGACGCCACCCGTCCACATCCGCACCATAATAGAGGTTCTTACTGTCTCTTGACCATACTATGGGGCGCCAGTCGTTAATGAAGCGGTCGGATTTCTGTTCAACGATTGGCATAGATTTCAGGCTCTTTGTGTCGGCAACTCGCAGTCGCCAAGATTTGAAATCGGCAGACATTTCCCCTATTGCCAAGCGTGACCCATCGGGGGCCCACGCGGAGACAATGTAGTAAGCGTTCGGAGCGATCTCTTCAACCCAACGAATAAGTCCACCCGTCACGGGCACAATACCAATCTTTTGAGAGAACACCGATTGACCGACGATCAGCCGCCGTCGAGGTCCTGCTTCCACCATTTCCTTGGTGTAGTCTGGAATGATGATAGATTTCGCGGAGGTGGAATCTTGCCACCGCACAAGAAGGTTCAGGGAGTCGGGAGACCATTCGTAGCCGGTCAGAGACGTCATCGCTTTACTGACTGTAGTAACCTGACGCGTTTCATTTGTTTTGAGATCAACAACATGGACATTACCGCCGCGCATAATTGACATGTATCTGCCATCCGGAGAGTAATCGGCCATAGAAACTGCATCTGTTGACATAAATCGGCGTAGCGGGGCGCTTTTTCCATCGGCAGCAACCTCAAACAGGTCACCTCGGTAAGTGAACAGTATCTTTTTGGAATCTGGCGACCAGATCGGAGCACCTACACCGGGGTCGTATTGCTCATCCTCTTTTTTCTGTTCTTCACTACGTTCGTCATCTTGCCGAACAATTCTGGGTATCGCTTTGGCATCCGTAATGCGAATAGGTTTACCGT
>CAISOI010000591.1 GCA_903886985.1 uncultured Chthonomonas sp. | reverse complement strand
TCTCTCGGCGGCGGTTTATTACCTCCTACAACGAATTACATTCAGGTGAGCATCAAACTCTCTAAGTCTCCCTTTCGCGCCCCCTAAGAGACACTGAAATGCCAATCAGTAAAATAATGCCGCCCAGAATCTGCACTCCTGTAAGCCTCTCACCAAAAAACGCGAAAGCAAGAATTGCGGCAAACACGGGTTCCAACAAAGACGAAGCAGCCACAGTTGCAGACCCTAAGTGCCGCAGGCACCAGTTTAACGTCGTATGTCCCACAAGTTGAGGCAACAGCGCGAGCCCTATCACAGATAACCATGCCTGTCTTGATCCTGGAATTAGAGTTCCTGTGTGTGAAAACATTATATTGAGTGCCATTAGAAAAAGTGCCGCCGAACTGTAGGTCCAAACCACTATGTAATTGGTCTTGATCGCAATTCCTACTTTTTCCACGACGATGAGATACGCCGCAATTGCTATAGCTCCAACCAGCGCGAGGCAATCCCCGACCATAGGGTCACGCGGAAATCTGCTAATCTCCGCCACATGAGTTAACAGAAACATCCCAACCATAGAGCCCGTAATACCGATCCAAAATGGTATTCCGAGCCTACTCAGCTGAATCAATACAGCATACATTCCGGTCCAAATTGGTGCTGTCGAGACGAGAAGAGTGGAGCGCGCTACCGAGATATAGTTTAGGGATTCAAACCAGGTGTAAAAGTGCAGTCCCAAAAACACGCCAGCAACTACTAACCAGAATTTGGTAGAGAAAGACACCCTGGGTGCAAGTGATTGACGCGATGAAATGGCGGTGAATGTAAGTAGAATGGCAGAGGCTCTAGTTAGTCGCCATGCAGAGAGGCCGAGCGCAGACACACCACTCTGGAGCCCATATTTGGCCATAATTGCGGCAGAACCGACCGCCAACTGACCAAATATTAGAACAAAGATAACAGTTCGATTCGAGGAGATAGGTTCGGCGCCTCCCTCTACATCACTCTCAGAATTCAAATCCGGACCAGTCACCTATGAACATGACCTCTTCCTCGAGCTGAACACCGAATCGTTCCAAAACACGTCGTTTGACCTCTCGCGTTAAATCGTATATATCTGTCGCCGTCGCACCGCCACGGTTAATCACGAAGTTTCCATGCCGCACGCTGATCTGTGCCCCACCAAACTGCAAGCCTTTGCAACCCACCGCCGCCGACAAGAAACCAGCAGGTATGACTCCCGCCTCCCTTAATGCAATCGGCAATTCGGGGACATTTGCAGCAACGGCTGTATCTGTCACGTTCTTAAAGAACGATCCTGCGGACGGAAACCACGGCTGCTTGAATATGCGTTGGCGCTGGTTGTCCCTCGCTCGAGAAAGGATGCTCTTTCGGTCAGCAGTCTGCAACCGCAAATTCACTCCCAACAGTGCCCCAGCAGTTTCAGTAGATTGTCTCAACCTACTGTCACGGTACGAAAACTGCATCCACTCGGGACCAACCAATTTGCGCTCACCATTTTCGACCACGTCAATCGACTCAACGATATCGCAAATATTCTGCCTATATGCACCTGCATTGGACACTAATGCCCCACCCACCGAACCAGGAATTCCAACTGCAAATTCCAAGCCCGACAAACTCAAGGCGGCACTTTTTTGAAAAAGTTTCATTATGCTATACCCGCAATCGACATCCGACGTGGCTCCGATGGATGCCTCAGCACAGAGGTTGTGAATAACCAGACCCCGAATTCCCTTATCACTGATGCATGCGTTGCTGCCGCCCCCAAGGATCATGTAGGGGATACAGGCACGCTGAGCAAAGGAGGCTGCACGACCAAAATCTGATCGGTCTCGAACTGGTAGATAATAGTCCGCTGGCCCGCCAACTCGAAGTGTCGTAAATTGCGCCATTATCTCATTGATTCGCACATTGAACTTCAGATCGTCTGGCAAGTTGTCAATCTGAGCCATAACGTTCGATTGATCAAAACAGGGAGAATTTTCACTGGACATGATTAGATTTTAGCACTTCCATTCAGGCGTGATATGCGCTTTAGTCCAAATGGCCTACTGGAGTCCATTCAACTTCGTTTTCGAAATGATCACAATTTGGTCTTGACATATTGAGCGCGTCGGTGTATTATATCGTCCGTCAGCCGGTTAGAGTCACCCTTTGGGCGAGTGGTGGAATGGCAGACACGCTAGTCTTAGGAACTAGTGCCCTAAAGGCGTAAGAGTTCAACTCTCTTCTCGCCCACCAAGACCGCAATGAGATGCGCATCCGTTTGCGGGAGTAGCTCAGTGGTAGAGCGCCTCCTTGCCAAGGAGGAGGTCGCGGGTTCGAAACCCGTCTCCCGCTCCAATAATGAAACGACTGCTTTGCTTTTAGCAAGCAGTCGTTTTGCTTTTGCAGGTATTTCAAACTACTTCGAAGAATCAAACCTTTATTCGTATTCGTTAAGATAAGGGAATAATCAATTGCTTCGACTTACTATTCCATTTCTGTTCTATTCGTGCACTCTGGCAGCAGTTGCCTCTGCCCAGTTCGAACCCATTAGATACCAACTCACCCCAGCAGAAAAGAACGAACTTACAACTAAAGTTGACAAGCTTCGAGGCGATTTTGCCGATATAGAAAAGTCGGACACCAAACTCTCTGCCCCCCTCTCCGATGCCAAGGTATTCCTTGCGGCAGTTGAGATCAATTTGAACCAGGCCCTATTCTTCAATCAACAGAATGTGGGCCAAGCAAAGTCCCTGCTTGCCGAGGCAGAGAGCCGACTCCAACAACTCAAGCAGAACACGGTCAAATGGACTTCATCTCCCGGACTTGTTACCTTGGGATACCGGTCCGCCATTGATAATTCTTATCAACCTTACCAGCTCTACGTCCCAGCGAATTACAATTTCAAATCCTCTGCACCTCAAAAATTGGAGATATTCCTCCATGGGCGAATGGGCACTACCAGCGAATTAGGATTCATGTCATCAAAAGGTGCTGTTAGGAGTGCATTCGGAGCAGCTACTCCAGATCATCTCGTCCTGTTTCCATTCGGGCGTGGTAATAACGGTTGGCGCTATGTAGGGGAGCAGGACGTTTTTGAAGCGCTCGCTGATGTAATCAGGCGTTTCCCGATCGATTCCAATACGATTGTCCTCCGCGGTTTTTCTATGGGAGGACACGGTACCTGGCATTTAGCATTACAACATCCGGGAATGTGGGCAGCCGCAAGTCCGGGAGCCGGTTTTGTCGACACCATTAATTATCAGAACATGGATGGCAAAATGCCCGATTGGCAGCTGTCTCTGTTGTCTCTGTATGATCCAATTCGATATGCGATGAACGCTTCAAATTTCCCATTGCGCCCTTACGTTGGAGAAACAGACACATTTGCTTCGCAGCACAAACTAATGTCGAACGAGCTCGACCGATTAAAAGTCCCCTATAAACAGTTTGTTGGACCAGCGACAGGGCACAAATACGACCCCAAGACACTCTTGGATGTTCTGGCATCTTTGGAGAACATCAATCGAAAACCTGACGCCTCCATCGTC
>CAISOI010000590.1 GCA_903886985.1 uncultured Chthonomonas sp. | reverse complement strand
GCGCCACCGAATTGTAGAGCGTGTCGATCAGCAGCGTCGACTTGCCGCCGCCGGACACGCCGGTGATGGCGGTGAACAGGCCGAGCGGGATTTCGGCGGTGACGTTTTTCACAGTTGTATTTGCTTCACGTGGGCAACGCGATATTTGCTTCGGGCTTGCATTGGGCGGCGCGCTCGGTCTCTTTAGTTTGTGGAGCTTGACATTTGCAGTGCCGAGATTGATCGGAGGAAACTCCTTTGTTTCTCGATTTCTGTTGGGATTGATGATGTTGATGAAGCTGCCGATTTTTGGCGGATCGCTCTATTTTGCGATGGCTTCACCGCTTTTCAGCCCGTTTGCAACATTTGTTGGAGTGGCTCTCACTCCGATGGTTATTGTTTCCAAAGTACTGGCTCAGCAGTTTGTAGTTAAACCGCTGGTTGCCGCTGGAGAATAGATTGCCCGACGGTCAGACACCCATTCGAATAGCGCAGGTCGAAACTGGCGCACCGAAAACAGAACATAATGCATCCGCGAAAACGGAGGGGCATGGTTCTGTTGAAGGCGTAGAACACGAAGCTTATAAACTGGGAGATATTCCATCTCCTCACGTTCTTTTCTGGAACGGCTTAGTTGTTGCGGTCTTCTTAATCGTGTTTGCCAAGGTGGCGACCACCAAGATGAAAGCGATCCCTTCTGGGGCGCAAAATTTTGGGGAGTTCGTTACTGAAGGCATGGTGAACTTTACTCGCGGGATTATTGGTCCCGGTGGAGAGAAATATGTGCCATTGGTTGGTACGATTTTCTATTTCATTCTGTTTGGTAACTTGATCGGTCAACTTCCTTACTTTAGTTCACCGACATCAAACTTGAGCACCACACTTGCGCTCGGGTTGATCGTATTTGTCTATGTTCAATATGTAGGAATACGAGCTCATGGTTTAGGTGGGTATATCAAGCACTTTATGGGGCCGATGCCAGCATTGGCGCCATTGCTCTTTCCTGTTGAAGTAATTTCCGAAATCGTAAAGCCATTCACTCTCGCAATGCGACTTTTTGGAAACATTTTTGGTGAGGATACTGTTGTTATTGTTCTTGCCAGTCTAGCCGTTCAAGCCTTGCCGAAACTGCCATTTCTGCCTTTCCAGGCACCGATTTTGGTACTCGGTTTGTTGACGTCCTTTGTACAGGCACTTGTGTTTTCACTTTTGACCTGTATCTATATATCACTGCAAAGCCAACATGGTGACGACCACGAAGACCACGGTCATTCGGGGCACGCGCTTGAGGCAGCACACTAATCACGGTTTCGACCGGATACGACACACAGACGGGTACAAAGACCCCTCACAAGGAGACTTTTTACGATGGGAATGTTCTTAGGATTACTTTCGTTGGCCGTTGGTCTTGGCCTTCCGATCGCCGTTCTTGGCGGTGCACTTGGTCAGGGTAAAGCAGCTGCTGCAGCACTTGAAGGCATGGCACGACAGCCGGAAGCGATCAGCAAACTTCAGACCGCTATGATTCTTGCGCTTGCATTTATTGAATCGCTCGTGATCTTTACTTTCGTCTTCCTCTTCCTATTGAACGGCAAGGTTCCTACCCTTACCGCAG
>CAISOI010000589.1 GCA_903886985.1 uncultured Chthonomonas sp. | reverse complement strand
CCCACAAGCGGAGAAGGTGAAGGGCTGCACGAAATTGAGCCCGGGTTCAAACGGTCGGTTGATCGGACCGACGGTTTGCGATATTTAGTTGTTGTATGTTAAGGTAAGGCACCTAGTTTTATGTATATCTTTGTCTACTAATCATAGACGTCAGAGGTTGCAAGAATGTTCCAAGAATTTTTGAAAATTTTTGGAGCGTGACACGACAGAGTATTGAGCCCAGTTTCAGACGGTCGGTTGATCGGTCCGACAGCCTAGTTGTTTGTGCTTATAGTTAACTACTCGTTTGGGGTTGGGAAATCAGGAAAGGTTGTGGGAAGTTTTTCTGAAAAATTTTTTAGGGGGGGGGAAGCGCTTCCTTGACACCGAAGAGGTCAGCCGACCGATGGCGTAGATTCGGCAATACCAACCGTAAAGCGGCACTACCCCGTCAGGCTGCGTCTGCCACACGGGAATTAGGTCATGCTGATCAAAGGAGAATGTCCAAAACCAACTAGGGGAAATGGCGTCGTAATGCGTTGGTCGCAATACAAGCTTCCTAGCCCTGATGGACTGGCTCCCCGCTGTCTGTACCACCTCGATTTGTTTCGTTGGTGGGCGGGACGCCCGCACCCCCAGAAGTCAGTAACCGATTTGGAGAATTGGATTTTAGCGGTGCATATTTACGAAACACGGATTGCTTACTGCTCTCGCAGAGGTCAAACGTCACTACTTCAGAAATTCGCAATGCATACGAATATCTCAACGTTATTTCCGGTTAATCCGACTTTTTAGGTCGTCTTTTTATCTGTACCCACTTGAATTTTCCGGATGTGTCTTTCAAATATAATGTGCTTGTTACGTTCATCCATGGATTTATTAGTTGTTCCGTTTCCCAACTGTCGAGACTGGACAATTTGATATCATTTATTGAAACAATCTCATCCATTCGCCTAACGCCCGCCCAATAAGCCGGACTAAATGTGTCGACAGATGAAATGAATATGGCTTTTCCTTTCTTCACGAAATTAATGGTATCACCGTTTGTCGAATTCCAAGAAGACTGATTGTCGATAGGTGTAAAATGGACGCGTTTGGCAACTTGGTCGAATAACAAGTTGAAGTGAATCAGTATGTCCATCCCAATTATGTTATAATCCTGATCAATTCCAGGTTCTGCAGGCTGGAATTGACGAACAAAATATGAACCTAATATGATACCAGAACAGTTGTAAATGTTCATATCCACCATTTGACCGATACTATTTAGCATGTTTCTACGGATATTCAAGGGCTTTGCATGGAATTTACTCAGTTCTGATTTTCTGACCATCGACATAGGACTTCCAGTATCTAGAAGAAATCTTTTGGAGTAGCTACGGTCTGGACTTGTACACAAGATCAAAGGACCGTTGGATACTGTGTAATCCAGATCAAATTCTCCTTTCATATCCGCTTTGTGCGTGAACTTTGGTGCTATCTTCATCCTCATTTTCGGCCATTCAAATTTAACTGTTTTAGGTCCGAAAACTCCTATACCCATTATTCCGAGGACGGGAAGGTCCATGAATTTACTACTGAACGTGCTGGTTTGTAAAATCGTTGCTTCGGAATTACGGATGTGGAGACCTCTTGGTTTTCCTGGAAAATATATATCCGGGAGTGTTGTGCTTTCAAAAATTGGATTGCGATGTTCAATAGCAAGCGATCGGTATTTAGGATTGATGTAAATTAGATTGCCAGCACCGGTGTCAACAATTAATGCAAACTTCTTAATAGAATTGAGCGTCACAACGATGTATGGGTGTTTATCGGAAAACTGGCTAAAGTGGATCGGTATGGATATTTCTTCCGTTTGAGTAAAAGGAAAGGTCGCAATATTCATAGCCACTATCAAAGTATGGACCAAATTAGGGAGCATGATTCTGAATTCCTTTTGTTTTATCACAGCCGATGCAAGTGTCAGACAAACGTTGAAATACAATAATTCTATCTCTTGATTTGTATTTTACAAATTATAGTGTTTATTTTAGGGAGATGATTCAAATACAACTGTAATTCCTGGTTTTATTTCGTTCAGACCGAGGCCGTCTTTTTTCTTTGATGAAAGATGAGAGTATGCAGGGTTAAATCGCATACTCTCGGTCTCGACCATTTAATACATCACTCTGATTTCAATCATTTCACGTTGGAAGCGTCAAATAAAGGAAACGACCGTTTTTGAACCAAGTGTAACGTAGGGTCTAAAATATGTTCAGATATTTCTTTGGCACCGGCTCCCATATTCCGAGTGGACCATTGTACATTACCGGAGGCTTCGGTAGTGGTGGCAATGGCGTAGAAGGAAACAACCCTCCAAACGTAGGGTATGGTTCCGGAGAGGGATTCCATATAGTGGATGGAGGTGGTGGACCTGGAATCCATTTAACAAAGGTTACCAAAAGCTGATGCCCACTCGGATCCAAGCAATTCACCGGATCACCATCGCAATATGCGTATGGCTTCTGGTCGAGATACGTATCTCGTGTTGTAAATCGCCCAATTTTAGAATCGTAATACCGCGCCGCCACATAGCTTAACCCGGCATCGCCATCGCTGCGATAACCAGAGTCAGCCCCGTACATATAACTGCTTGCTGAGCTGCCTGTGGAACCAACAGTGTTCCCAAACGCATCGTAGTTTATGGTTCCTGTTACGGTTTGGCTGGAATTTGTTACTGTTCGTTCATTGCCCTGTCCGTCGAATAGAGGAAATTCCCCGTCTTTTCGGAGCAGGCCGTTGCCGTAAGCATAGGTTGCGGTTATGGTCCCGCCCTGTGATTCTTGGAGGACTTTGTTACCGTCAAAGTAGTATCGAGTGGTCGTTCCGCCTGCGGATCGGAATAAACGTCTACCAAGAGCATCGTAGCCGAAATCCACCTGATTACTGCCACCGACATTGTAGTAATCAATCATTCCCTCATAGGTATAGGAGAAATTGTACGTGGTTCCACTGACGGTTTTGCTTGAGGTTTCGCCGTTGTCGTTGTAGGAATATGAGTCCGAGCCGACAGCAGTTACACGGTCGTCATTGTCGTTTGTGTATGTTGTTGTCGTTCCGCTGACGACTTTGCTGGTTCTGTTGCTTT
>CAISOI010000588.1 GCA_903886985.1 uncultured Chthonomonas sp. | reverse complement strand
TGCTTTAATAAAGTCTCGTCGTGAGATATTATCCATGACCTTGGTTCCTCCATTGGATTTGTCCGCACACGGCGGAATGATAATTGAAAATTATTCAAATAGCTTGTTCAGCGCCACCTACTACAACCGCACCTATTCGCAGACTATACGGAAACCTGCAAAGTGCGCATCAGACAGCCACCATCTACTTTTCGGTATTTGTGGGTCAGTCTCCTGCCATGCTGGAACCATATATGCTCGTAATCCCGGCTTTACAATAGTTGGTTTATCACTATAGGCCCCACCGCAGAGCACAGGGTTACCACTTAGATCGTTGCACCACTCGCCAACGTTACCAAGCATATCGTACAGTCCCCATGCATTAGGAGCCTTTTTGCCGACAGGGTGAGTAACCTTCTCTGAATTTGATGTCGTCCAAGAATAGGCGTTCATTTCAGCTAAGGATTGTGACCAATCTCCAGCCTTACCCGATCGACATGCATATTCCCATTCAGCTTCCGTTGGAAGTCTGTATTTCTGTTTGGTCTTGTCTGCCAACCATCTGCAAAACATTGTCGCATTAATATGGCTCTCGTGAATTACAGGAAAGCCATGATGCCCCCACCCCATGTCGGGCGGAATATACGATTTAGAGGGTCGTGCGATAGCGTCCGGTCCAAAAGGTGTTTGGTCATAAGCTACGCTTGGAGGGCCACTTATCGTAAAAGCGTCGAACGCTTCCCATGGGGTTTCTGTCTTAGCAATCCAGTAAGGTTTGATATCAACCTTTACCAACTTGCCTTCTTTGTCTTTGACCGTGATCGAACCTGCGGGAACCTGGACCATCTCTATCTTAACTGCAGATCCTGGAACTACCAGAGTCATCGTTTTGAGTGGAACAATCTGAACCAACTTAACGGGAGCTGCCTTTGGGGCAACTTTTATGGGAGTTTTTGTTTTCTTGGTCTGTGCGGAGACAGAACTTACTGCACCATAGGATAAGATAATGATGGAACTGAGCGCGATTATCGCCCTGAACTTTCCAGACACAATGTCAAAAATATTTTTTCGAAAATGGTATTCCACTAGGATGCGGTCCCTTTCAACTTTGCTGAAATATATACTGATTGTATTGTTTACGACAAATCTGTGCGTATTCTGTTACGCTCAAAAGCTCGCACGGTTCGAGTTTACGCAATACCACATGGGTAATGATATACGCATTGTACTCTATGCAGCCAATTCTGACATTGCTATAAAAGCTGCTGCATCCGCCTTTGATCGATTCGCAGAACTTGACGACATTATGAGTGACTATCGCGCCAACAGTGAGCTGATGAAATTGTGTTCCAAATCAGGCGGTGCGCCAGTTCCTGTCAGCAAGGACCTGTTCGACGTTCTAAAGAAATCTCAAGAATTTGCAGAATTGAGCAATGGAGCATTTGATGTTACTTGCAGTCCAATTGTAAGACTCTGGCGGACGGCCCGTAAGACTAAAGTGCTTCCTAAAGAGAATGAGATTAGTGCTGCCCGTGCATTAACTGGATACAAATTCCTGAAGCTGAACGAAGCACACAAAACAGCCCAATTGATGAAATTGGGTATGCAGCTTGATCTGGGGGGAATTGGTAAGGGATATGGAGCCGATCAGGCACAGATTGTGTTGAAACACCTTGGAATTAAATCTGCGTTGATCCAGGCTGGCGGTGATATTGTCGTTAGCAATCCCCCTCCTGGCAAAGAGGGTTGGGTGGTTCAAGTTTCTAACGCCGCAACGGCTGCCGAAGGTCCAGACTTAACCTTTGCAAACTGCGCCGTTTCAACTTCCGGCGATACAGAACAGTTTGTCGAAATCGACGGCAAGCGGTACTCGCACATTGTTGATCCTCGCACCGGAATTGGTCTTACCGACAGAATTCAGGTAACCATTATTGCTCCCAACGGAACGACTTCGGATGGACTAACCAAAATAGTCAGTGTACTAGGACCCAAAATCGGAATACCGTTAACGCAAAAGTATCGAGGTACGAAGGTATATTTCCGATACGCGACGAACTAACAACTATATTGTAGTATTGTTAGTCCTACTTAAATATGTGGACTAAAATGTCAAAACAAAAAGCAAATCCTCGCACTTTTGCCATAATATGCTGATGGCGCGACGAAAAGGTGTCAAAATGTCAAATGAAATCACGCGAAGAGCCGCATTGAGTGTCCTCTCTGCAACGGCTGCTTCAACGGCGATAGGTGCCACCCCTATGACCTCAGATAAGCAAGATGCCAACAAGGGCCGCCTTAATCAGTCAGTTTGCAAATGGTGTTATCCAAAACTAACCCTTGAAGATTTATGCAGAGCAGCAAAATCCATGGGTATCCAGAGTGTAGAACTGCTGGGAGAAAAGGATTGGCCCGTAGTCAAGCAATTTGGCCTTACATGCGCCATGGCTAACGGCCCGAGCGGAATCGTTGAAGGTTGGAATCGACCTGCAGACCACGATAAATTGGTGGCAGAATCCGAGAGATTGCTTCCGCTAGTGAAAGAGGCAGGTTTGCCCAACATGATCGTTTTCAGCGGCAATCGCCGAGGGATAAGCGACGCGGATGGTCTTGAAAATTGCGCTAAAGGCATTAGGCGGATTGTCCCAATTGCGGAAAAGCTCGGTGTTACCATCTCCATGGAACTATTGAACAGCAAACGTGACCACAAAGACTATCAATGTGACCATACAGCGTGGGGCGTGGAACTCTGCAAGCGCGTCGGATCAGACCGATTCAAGCTTCTGTATGACATATATCATATGCAGATCATGGAAGGTGATGTCATAGATACGTTTCAACGCAACATTCAGTACATCTCCCACTTTCATACCGGAGGGGTGCCCGGCCGAAATGAAATTGACGAAACACAAGAACTGAATTACAATCGAATAGCTCGTGCTATTGCCGATACAGGATACAAGGGATTTTACGCTCACGAGTTCATTCCAAAGCGAGATCCCATCGCATCGTTGACCCAAGCATACAAGTTGTGCTTAGTTTAACAGAGAAGTTGTAGTTGGAAAATGCCGAGGCAATGCAAGGTCCACTTCAATTGCCAAACTGTTTCAGGAAGGGAAGTATATGAGCAATATTTTCAATCCCTCACGTAGGGATTTCATCAAATCCAGTGCCGGTGCTGCCGCAACAGTGGCTGCAAGCTCAGTGTTTTCACCCTATGCAGCTGCGGGTGTCATCGGGGCCGATAAAATAAGGGTGGGCATCGTGGGTTGCGGTGGTCGCGGATCGGGGGCGGCAGCGCAAGCTTTGCACGCTGACTCCGGAGCAATTCTTGTAGCAATGGGCGACACGCAAAAATCCAATCTCGACAGAAGCTACTCAGCATTGAAGGCAGAGACTGTCATTGGTGAACGCGTCCAAGTAACTCCTGATAAGATGTTCGTCGGGCTGGATGCTTACTTGAAGGTGATAAACAGCGGAGTCGATCTAGTACTTTTAACAACCCCTCCGGGATTTCGACCTCAACATATTAAAGCTGCAGTCGATGCGGGTAAGCATATATTCGCAGAAAAACCAATGGCGACCGATGCCGTTGGACTTCGAATTGCTGAAGCTGCTGCAAAGAAGGGCAAAGAAAAAGGACTTGCTTTTGTGTCCGGTTTCTGTTGGAGATATGATCCTGCGCGTCGAGAGTTTTACAAACGCTTGTTGAATGGTGAACTTGGCGATGTTAGACACATTCATGCTACTTATTTAACGACTCCAGTTAAACCGATGCCGCCAGCTTCAGCCCGCCCAGCGGGAATGAGTGATACAGAATGGCAAATTCGCAATTGGTACAATTTCACGTGGTTATCAGGCGACGGACTTGTCG
>CAISOI010000587.1 GCA_903886985.1 uncultured Chthonomonas sp. | reverse complement strand
CGACCACCACCCCGCAACATGATCTCTCGCCAAAGTGCAGTCTGCCCTTTCCAAGTTCGAAAAGTTGGAGAAGTCATATCAAAAGCGGTAAAGATGACAGTGCCGGAACCGAAACCACGCTCCGATACCAGAGATATCCCGTCTTGCTGACACAGAGAAAGGGCATCCGACTTCAGTTTGCCATCGACAATGTTGACGTTCGTTCCACTTGGAGCGTCGCCATATTGATATGTTAGACCTGAAAAGCTGGACAATTGCCGGTTGCCTGTTACCGTCATAGGAAGCATCTCTGCGAGCTGTTTGGAACGAAACCGGTTCAAGTCGACAACTCCGGAAACAACCAGAATTCCGCCTTCGCGAACATAGTTCGAAATGGCCATCCATTGATCTTCTGTTAACAGATCAAAAGAGATATCTCCCAGCACAACTGCATCAACGTTTTTATAGAGTGAGCTACTATCTGGTAAAGTCGATGGCTTTGGATAGATTACACGATTGAAGGTTCGAGCTCCATTAACTTGGTCTTGCCCCGGGGTCATCCCGTTACTTCCATCAAAGGAGTTCTTTGCAGCTTGAAGACGCTGGTAACCGAGGTCGATTTCGCCTAGAAAATTGAGACCTCCGGAATCTGAAGTCAACGCAATTATTGCGGGTGTGTTATCAGGGATGACAATCGAGTTATCTAATTTCTTTTGAGCCAAAACATGTCCGTCAGACATGACTTGGACAATAATCTCTTTCGCAGTACCCTGTCCCGGTTGAAAATAAGAGGTGGTGAGCGACTGGCTGGGGGCAGAAGCGGAAAGTCGGATGGGGACGGAATAGGTCTCTACACCATAATCAGAGCGAACTAGAACTTGGACCTGAGCCTGTGCATTTGTGGCAAAACCACTCAATTTAACATTGATTGGATTCCAGGAGCTTGTGCGATAATTATTGTCAAAGCCAGCGGACAAATCAATACGTGCTTGTCCAAATGAGGGTTGAGAATGAAACATTGCCAGGGCGAGCATGGCAATCCGAGAAAAATTGATCCAATGTCGGATGAATGACGGCCTGGAACAGATGTAGTCCACCGAGGGTGACCTCCACAATTACAATTGATCATAAAATCGCCAGATTGCGAAACGTGCGATACGTATGTAAAAAGAAACTCACCCTGCGACACCAGATATGAATCAGCGATTGCCATCCATATATGACACTGCTACTTTGAAATCGCCTCTAAAACCTCGTCGGAGATGTCAAAGTTCGCATGAACACTTTGAACATCATCATTCTCTTCAAGGAGATCAATAAGTTTGATGGTCAGGAGCGCATCTTTGCCTTCAACCTTTACAATGTTGTTTGGAACCATCGTAACTTCACTAGACAGAGTTTTTATGTTCGCAGCGGTAAGCCCCTCAACAACTCTTGCAAGCTCATTACGGTCGGTATATATCTCATAAACATCGTCGGCAGTTTTAACATCTTCTGCCCCGGCATCGAGAGCGGCTGATATGAGTGTATCCTCATCCACCGATTCTTTTGCAACTAAGATGAGACCCTGAGGAGCGTTGAACATCCACGCCACAGAACCACTCTCTCCAAGACGACCGCCGTTCTTGTTGAATATGTTACGTATGTCGGCCACTGTTCGGTTTCGGTTATCTGTCGCGCAATTTACCATTACTGCCACACCTGCCGGTCCGTAACCCTCATACACCAACTCGTCGAAATTGCCACCTTCGAGTTCACCAGTTCCTCGCTGAATAGCATTTTTGATCTTGTCCGCAGGCATAGAGTTCTCGCGGCATTTCTGAATTGCCAACCGCAATCTAACATTGTTATCAGGATTGCCACCGCCATTCTTGGCTGCAACGATGATTTCGCGCGCAAGCTTTGTAAATGCAGCGCCACGTTGGGCATCCATCTTGCCCTTTTTGAGGCGTATATTGTGCCACTTAGAGTGTCCAGACAAAGGTCAGACACCTCCCAAATTTGAATTCGATTTGTAGTCGTTCACTCCTAACGGAGGTCGCGTCACATTAACGCAAATTATAGCATACGGCATTTGTTTGGTCAGTCCTGTCAAAAATATCACCGGTGGACTGCTTGAGAACACAAAATGAACCGTAATTATTGGTACTATTAAGTCGAACGGTTGTTTTACTTCTAACTGATCATCAGGCATCGAATGCCTGTTACACGAGGAGCCAAATATGAGCAATTGTGAGAAATCGCAAGTGAACCGAAGGCAGTTTCTTTTTGGTGCCGGTGCAACCGCCGCCATGCTGAATTTATCCCCTGTTGATGCCAGTGGACAAACGCGTAAACTGTCGGCAAATGACAAGGTGAATTTCGCGGGCATTGGTGTCGGCAGTCAGGGCGGAGGCGACGTCGATCAACTCGTTGCCGCGGGTGGCAATCTGGTTGCTCTATGCGACATTGATTGGAAATATGCAGCCAAAAAGTTTGAGCAGTACCCGAACGTAAAGAAATACAAAGATTATCGTGTAATGCTGGATGAGATGGGCAAAGACATTGATGCGGTTCTTATCGGCACACCGGATCACACGCACGCGATGATCACGATGGAAGCGCTAAAAAGAGGCAAACACGTATATTGTGAAAAGCCTTTGACCCATACCTACCATGAAGCCCATGCAATTATGGCGGCGGCAAAAAAGGCAGGAGTTGTAACGCAGCTTGGAAATCAGGGCCACTCGACCGACACCATTCGAAGAACTTGTGAATGGATCTGGGCAGGAGCTATTGGCAAGGTCCACACGGTTCATGCAGGATGTGGCGAGTTCAAAGACGTTTACAGTCAGATTCGAAATCTTGATAAGCTAGACCAACACTATGACGTTCCACCAGAACTCGATTACGAACGCTGGATTGGTCCTGTCCCATTCCGGCCCTACACGCCTTTTTGGGTTCCCTGGAACTGGAGAGGATGGATGCCGTTCGGTACAGGAACTATTGGCGACTGGTTCTGCCACGTGATCGACCCATCATTCTGGGCACTAGACCTCGGTGCTCCAACCTCTGTTCATGCAGAAGTCAAAAACTATGATCCCAAGGTCCACTATCTCACCTACCCGCCTGGAACGAAAAT
>CAISOI010000586.1 GCA_903886985.1 uncultured Chthonomonas sp. | reverse complement strand
TGTGTTCGACCCGTTTGGAGCTTCGCTTCTACCAACGAGAATATCCGAAAGGTCTTCAAGACGGTCAACTCCGTTACGGCATCGCGACTCGCATAGCGCGGATCCGTTATCACCGCCATCTTTTTGCGATCGGTTGGATGACGACCGATTGGCGCGTCGATAATTGCTTTTTCAAAGGTCGGGATGCCCCAGATAATTGCCTTGTATCGTCGTTCGGCGGTATGCGCCTGAATCTGAGACTGCAGCGAAATCAAAGCGCGCTCACTTCGTGCAACAACCATCATGCCGGATGTATCTTTATCCAAACGATGAACAATTCCTGGTCGTAATTCTCCGCCAATTCCAGAGAGTTCTTCGCCGACATAACCAAGTACCGCGTTCACCAAAGTGCCGCTTTCTGATCCTGGGGCGGGGTGTACGACCATGCCTCGTGCCTTATTGATAACGAGGATATCTTCGTCTTCAAAAATGATATCCAGAGGAATGTTTTCCGCTTCCACCTTGGTCGCAACAGGCTCGGGGCGCTCCACCGTGATCACTTCTCCAAGACGAAGTTTCCGATTCGACTTAGATTCCAGCCCATTCACATGCGCGTGGAACTGCTCGATCAATCGCTGCGACTCACTCCGGGTAACTACCATCTGCTCAGCAAGGAAACTATCCAACCGTGTCCCCACTTGTTCTTCTTCAACTGTGAACTGTTCCATTAACCCTGTACACTCTCTGGGCGTTTTATCGCCTCGGGACGTTTTCTTAACTGCAAAGTCAGCACGCGCTCGGATGCAAGGTCTTCTTGGTGCTCCGAGAAATGATTCCGCAAAAGTAAATCAATCATCTTAATATTATCTGGTGCGCAATATGCTTCCAACGCAACCAATTCCATTTTGCGAGCAATGGAGATCAGCTTCTTCAAAAGCATCCCGCCCAATCCTCGGCCTTGATGATCATCTCGAACAACAAACGCAACTTCAGCACATCGGGTCGATTCATCCACGTAGAATCTTCCTACTCCAACCATTTCTTCGCGAACTCCTGTCGTCTGCACTGCGATAATTGCCATCTGAGTAGTGTAATCGATATTGACAAGTTTCAGGCGCTCTGACTGCGGCAAAGAACGCAGCGAACGCCGATACCGATGATAGATAGTATCCTCGGAAAGCTGATAATGAAACTCGCGCAGCAGTTCTTCATCCGTGGCGCGAATCGGGCGGAGAACAATATCTTCTCCATCCTTCAATGTTCGCGTCTCGACATATTCGTCTGGATAGGTTGCCGTAAGAGCATCTGAAGACATTCCGGGCGAAACTAAGAATCGCTCCTTGGCAGCTTCCAATAGTTCCGGACGAAAATCGGGATGCGCAATACTTATCAGGGCAATGGCGCGTTCTCTAATCGACTTTCCATGCAGATACGCGATTCCCCATTCTGTGACAACATAATGCACGTCGCCGCGCGAAGTCACAACCCCTGCTCCCACCTTCAGGTCATTCACGATTCGGGAGATAACTGTACCATCCGACATCGTTGCGGTCGAGGGCAAGGCTATAATTGGTTTCCCGCCGCGACTTCGAGCTGCCCCGCGCACAAAGTCAACCTGACCGCCAATTCCACTATAGAACCTCTCTCCAATAGAGTCCGCACAAACCTGTCCAGTCAAATCAACTTCAATCGCGGCATTGATAGCAACCATTTTGTCATTCTTCGCAATGACAAACGGGTCATTAACATATTCCGTCGGGCGCATCTCCACAGCCGGGTTATTATCAATAAAATCGTAGAGTTTCCGTGTACCCATACAAAATGTCGCGACCAGTTTGCCCGGATGAAGCGTCTTGCGGCGGTTTGTAATCGCGCCTGAATTCACAAGATCGACCACACCGTCGCTAAACATCTCTGTGTGAATTCCGAGGTCTTTCTTGCCATGCAACGAGGTAAGTACAGCATCTGGTATAGCACCAATTCCCAGTTGCAACGTCGCACCATCATCAATCATCTCTGCGATGTATTGACCAATTCTCATTGTAACGTCTGTCTGCACAGGTGGCTTCAACTCCAACAGAGGACGGTCACTCTCGACAAACGCACTGATTTGAGAAACATGCATAAAGCTGTCTCCCAATGTCCTCGGCATCTGTTGGTTAATTTCGGCAATGACGATAGGAGCACTGTCTACGGCAGAACGAATGACGTCCACCGATACACCGAGGCTGCACCATCCATGTCTATCCGGTGGGGAAACCTGGATGAGAGCAACATCGAGTGGAATACGACCATTGCGGAAGAGAGCGGGCACTTCGGAGAGAAAAATCGGGGTGTAATCTGCCCGCGCATGATTTATCGCATCCCGGACGTTTGCACCAATAAAAAAGGCGTTATGTCGAAACTTGTTTTCAAATCGCGCCTCAGAATATGGCGCGATTCCCAGCGTAAGTATGTGAACGATTTCAGTATCAGAGAGGTTGTCTGCTCTCGCGGTCAGTGCTTCTACTAATGTCTGCGGCTCTGCGCAGTTGCTACCTACAAATACTCTTTGCCCACTTCGGATTTCTGCAACAGCCTGTTGCGGAGAAACCGATTTGTACTCATTCATTAAATTAAGATTATCTCTCCGTCGTCACCATATATCGACACGCGGTTGCGACCATTTCGTTTAGAATGATATAACGCTCGATCCGCCAATCTCAACATATCCCGCTCGGACTCCATGTCTTCACGGTAGCTTGAAATTCCAAAACTCGCGGTGATCGGACGTATATCCCAACTTTGATTTTCAATGGCAAGTCGAAACCGTTCTGCAATGAGTGCGGCATCCTCAATTGTTGTACCAGGTAAGAGGATTGCAAACTCTTCCCCACCCAGTCTTGCACAGAAGTCTTGATCTCTGGTGACATGGGATAGGGTGTGACCAATGATTCCCAATACTTTATCACCTGCCAGATGCCCGAAGGTATCGTTAAAGCTCTTGAACTGATCAATATCCATAATAATGAGTGAGAGTGGACCATTCTGCTCACGGGCACTATTCCAATCTTCCAGGAGTGCATCATAAAAGACACGCCTGTTCCTTAGCCCAGTAAGACTATCCGTTTGAGACAGCGTTGTAAGGGTTTCGTTTGCCTGACTGAGGTGCGACCGTTCACCTTCCAACATACGGTTTGCTATGTCCAACTCTCGGACCTTTTCTTGCAATTCCTTTGCGGTAAGAACCCGGTCTGTAACGTTCTGAACGACGTAAGAATACCGCATTTTACGGGTTGTAGATTCTCCCATGCATGCAACCGTTGCAGACCACCATGTGGAAGCAGCCTCTCCTTTTTGCTCATATTCGAAATGAATCGGCTTACCAGTTACTTCGCTTTGGAGATAGCTCTGTCGATACAACTGTTTGATTGATAATGGAACAGTTATTGCTTTGGCAAAATGGTCATTTACCTTCACAAGGTCCTTACCAAAAAAGTTAACCGTGGCCGGATTGTCGGTAACGTGGAGGATTTCCTCGTCATGCAGTTCCACAATCCCCATCATGAACGGCGATGATTCAAAGAATGCTCGTAGTGTGGACTCACTGGCCTTTAACGCGGACTCTGTCGTCCTTTGATGAAGTAGAGCTCGCCGAAGTTCAAGCAACCGCATCACGTGACGAGCAAGAGAAACTAACTGGTCCCCCTTGGCGGAATCAAATTTCCTTGGAGTGCGGTCGATTATGCACAAAGTACCGATTGCATATCCTGCAGCCGTTATGAGCGGAGCCCCCGCGTAAAATCGAATTTGGGGTGGACCAACTACCATGGGATTATTAAAAAACACAGGGTCAGCGTGTGCATCTTCGATTACAAGAGGTTGTGATGTCCTGACGCATGCTTCACAAAACGACAAATCCCGCGGTGCTTCAACAAGTTCAATCCCCGTCTTGCTCTTGAAGTACATTCTGGACTCGTCCAAGAGACAAATGAGCGCAATAGGAGTTTCGAAAACCTGTGTGGCGAACTTAGTAATATCGTCAAAATCCGGTTCTGGATCTGTGTCCAAAACCGCATAATTAAACAACTCTTGAATTCGTGCGAGTTCAAATTGAACTAAGTTATCGCGATCTCCCGGCTCAACATCTAAATCTAAGTGATCTGATTTTGCGTTCATGAAAGTCTTTTCTAAAGGTTGAGGTCTCTTATGGCCTCTAAGTAAGTCTCTTAATGAGAACTACGCCTATCCAGACTGAATTTTCAGACTGCAATGTAAGACACTAAAGAGGGAAAGTGCGTAGAGCAAATCGCGCAAAGGGTCAAATCACACAGACATGCTTTGACCATTATGTAACGTCCGACCCGACAATTGCAATGAATGGATCTACGAAGTGACGTCACAATCATCAAAAATGAGACCAATACACGACCGAAAGTGACGACGAGTTAGAGTTTCCTCAGCTCCGCAGCCTTCTCTTCGGCCAGCGTATCGTTAATATACGCTCCTGCGCCAGCTTCCGATCCTGCAAGGTACTTCAATTTATCTGGTGTTCGAAACGGGGGGTAAAACTCTATGTGGTAGTGATAGTGGGGATATTCTCCGCCGTCAGTAGGACGTTGGTGAGTAACCATGATATAGGGCAATGACTTATCCCAAAGACGGTTGTATTTGATGATAACTGTCTGTAAGATTTCTGCAAGTTGAAATTGCTCACTAACACTGAAATCGGTAATCGCGGGCCTGTGACTCTTTGGGTGAATGTGAACCTCATAAGGATAACGCGCAAAGAAGGGAACAAAGGCGACAAAACTCTCGTTTTCGCGCACTATTCGAGTTCCCTCTTGCAGTTCGTTCGTTACTAATTCGCACAGGAGACAGTCACCCGCGTTGTCGTAATGTGCTTTGCAGCCTGCAAGTTCACGCTCGGGAATCGGTGGGATAAAAGGATATGCGTAAATCTGTCCATGTGGATGTGCGAGCGTTACCCCAATTTCGCGACCCTTGTTCTCAAATATGAAAACATAATCTACTTCCGGACGGTCTCCCAATTCCTGAAATCTATCTGCCCACACTTGAACTAAATTGTAAATTTTGTTTAGCGGCATCTTTGCAAGTTCAGTGTTGTGGTCCGATGAGTAACAGACAACCTCGCAAACTCCCTGGGCGGGCTCTACTGGTGTCAGAACATTGCCCGATACCGCTGGCTCAGGTGTTTCTCGGCGCAGACTCGGAAATTTGTTTTCGAAAACAACAATGTCGTATTCGGGCATCGGAATTTCTGTCGGAAATGCGCCGGGCTTTGTGGGGCAGAGAGGACAATATTCAGGCGGAGGGAAAAAGGTCCGGTCCTGCCGGTGCGTCGCAGTGATTACCCATTCGCGAAGTACCGGGTTCCAACGTAATTCAGACAACCTCATCTCCCGTTTGATCTTGCGGAGATTCGGAAGTCTCTGAAGGAGATACTGGAACAGTGTCTTCTACGAAAGTAAATGAAAATAGGAGCCTTCCATCGGGCATCTCAATGATCTCTTTCTGTATCTCTTCTGGCATAGTTCAATTCTCCTGTTTCATTCGGTTGAGCTTGAATCTAGGATTGTGTAACCGTCAGACCCGGCATTGGCAATGGATAATAGAGCGAATCCGCACCCGCCAATTTCAGCGCTGTTGCCATCTCTTCCGGACGATCTGTCAAAACCAGTATGGTTCCACCGCCACCCGCCCCAGCAAGCTTCGCGCCCAATGCTCCGGCAGTCCGCGCGGCAGAAATCAATCTTTCGTTGGATTCACCGCTCCCACCCAGATCCGACGTAATGCGGTGATTCTCATTCATCAATTGACCAAGTCGGACCCAATCAGAATCTAAAATCGCTCGCTTGCCAGTTCGCGCTAATGCAGCAATCTTTCGATAACTCTCCACAACTTCAACATCGCCAGCCATCCACCGATCCCGCGGATTTGCATGGACAGACCCGGAGTGGTGCTGTACTCCCGTATGAGCTGCAATCAAAGATGGTGGTTGACAAAAGTCTTGCAAAGGTTCAATTGTGGCTAATGGCTCACCATCCGCTTGCAGCAACGTCTCTTTGCCAGCAAAATCCATATAATTCAGACCACCAAAGGTCGCCATGTGCTGATCCTGATGCCCGCAAACCACGCCCATAACGCGGTTTTCGATCTTACGAGCCGTTTCCGCAACTGCCCATGGATGCAAACCGTATTCGAACCAACGATCTAAGGCCCCCACCAGCGCAACAACAATGGCTGTGGAACCCGCCATGCCAGCCTGCATAGGTATTTCAGTCGATATCTCTATGGAGAAACCTGCCGAAGCAGGATCGATATTGAACCATGTTAAAGCAGCGCGAGCGATATCCAGACGGTCACTCTTCAATTCTAAGTCTGCACCAGTTGCAATCAGACCTGCCTGACCGGAGGAATTCACTGTCAGCTCTTGCGAACTACGCAAGGTACATATCGCACGTTCGCGAGTAGAGATAGAAATAACACTTCCACCATACATATCGGTGGGGTTGCCAACGATTCCACATCTACCGGACGCTGAGGCGGTGACGATCAAAGTACAGGTCCCAATGCCCAGGGTGCAAACTCTGCATCGCCCAATCCCTGCGCCTCACTTTTGGTCTTCTTACCGCTCGCAACTGCGAGCAGCTCCTCGAAAATCATCAATCCCACATCTTCAATGGAGACCCCTTCCAGAATGATCCCAGCGTTGATGTCCATATCTTCGCCCATTCGCTCGTATAGCCCACTAGTCGTACAGATCTTCAAAACTGGCGAAGGCTTGAATCCTAGACAGGAGCCACGTCCTGTTGTGAATGCGACTAGGTTACTCCCACCTGCAACCAGCCCTGTGACGGAGACCGGATCCAATCCGGGAGTATCCATGAAACAAAAACCCTTGTGACGAATCCTTTCCGCATAGTCATAAACTGCAGTCATCGGCATGGAGCCGCTCTTTGCCACCGCCCCCAGCGACTTCTCGAATATTGTAGTAAGTCCTCCATCTTTATTGCCAGGCGCGGGATTGTTATCGATCTCCGCACCATGCATGGCAGTGTACTTCTCCCACCAACGCATCAGGTCGATCAACTTCTGCCCAACCTCGCGGGATACTGCGCGTCGTGTTAGCAGGTGTTCTGCACCATAAGTCTCACTTGTCTCCGCTATCAGCCATGTACCCCCATGGCGAATTAACTCGTCTCCGGCTACTCCAAGCGCGGGATTTGCTGTAATCCCAGAATTCCCGTCTGAACCGCCGCAGTTTGTTCCGACAATGATTCCCGAAGCAGATTGCGTGGTGCGTTGAACTTCATTTGCCTGTTTCAATAGCCGGAGCGACTGCTCGAATGCAGCTTCAATCGTCTTCCGGACGCCGCCCGTGTGCTGAATCGTAAGAATGGGAGGAGGAGCTGGTCGGCCCATTCCAATGGATTGTGGAGAGATCAACTTTTGATCTTGAATGAGTGCCGCCGCCTGATTCACCTCGCAACCCAGACCTACCAGAAGGCTTGCACCGACATTGGGATGATCCGCCATTCCCGCAAGCGTGCGCTGAAGCACTTGATACTCTTTCCCGTTAATCGCCATGCCGCAGCCCGTTTTATGGGTAGCAGCAACGATGCCATCAACATTCGGGAAATCTTGAAGCGCCTCTCGGCGAAGACGGTCCGCCACAATATGTATGGTATCAGCAGAGCAGTTAACCGTGGAAACTAGTGAAAGGTAATTCCGGGTACCAACTCGCCCGTCTTGACGCGCAAACCCCTGAAACGTTCTCTCTTCTCCCGCAGGAACCGGTTTGGGAGTCCGCAGATCCGTTCCAAATTCATAATCCAGAGATACAGTCCCGTTATGGCAGTTGTGATTATGAACCCATTCGCCAGCGGAGATATTGCGAGTGGCATACCCAATTATCTGGGCATATTTGAAGACAGGCTTGCCTTCCGAAATATCTATTAACGCAACTTTATGCCCTTGAGGAATATCTTCCGGGATCCTAATCTGCCCGCCAGACCATCCGAGTTCTGTGCCAGCAGAAAGTTTCTCTTTGACAACGGCTACGTTGTCGCCTTCACGTAACAGGATTGCCTTATCGGCAAGGGAATAGAGCGCCATATCGGTGTACATTTATCCTTTTGAATTCTGCAATCAGATACTTGATTATAGACCGTCAAATCTTCTTCGACCATAGCCCCGTCTTAATTTCTCAATTCCTGACGCTTTTGTCGCCTCTGCCACCATTGAAACAGGCGGAGAGATTACCAACGTTAACATTCTCTTAACACTTTGTTCATAAAACGGTAACAATAGGGTACTAAACTGACCAATTAGAGACCACTAAGTTAAGAACGGGTTAAGAAGCAGTTAAGAAATCGTTACATGATGGTATTGAACCAATAGTATTTTTAGGATTTTGATGAAGATTCTAGTTGTCGATGACGAACAACCTATTGTGGAGGCAGTGGCCTACAACCTTCGAAAAGAGGGCTTCATCGCTCTCACTGCGGAAGATGCCTCTACCTGCATGGATATGGTTAAGACTCAAAAGCCTGACTTAATTGTTCTCGACGTTATGCTTCCCTCAGCAAGCGGATTTGATATTTGTCGAGCCATTCGCCGAACCAGCAATGTTCCGATCATTATGTTGACGGCAAGGGCTGGCGAAACTGATCGGGTTGTCGGATTAGAGATAGGTGCAGACGATTACATTACAAAGCCTTTCAGCATGCGTGAATTAATGGCTCGAATTCATGCTGTCTTAAGGCGCACGGCAGGCTCTAATACCACCGTTACAGAGATTGTTCGAGCAGGCAGCATTGAGATAGACAGTAAAAGGCATGTTGCAAAAGTGCGCGATGTTGAGGTGGACCTTGCTCCCCGGGAATACGACCTACTGCTCTATTTAATAGCTCACCCCCAACAGGTGTTCTCCCGACAGCAGTTGCTCGATTCCGTTTGGGGAGAGGATGGATTTGTCGATGAACGGACCGTGGATGTCCATATTCGAAGACTACGAAAGTGTGTTGAGGAAGACCCCGGTAATCCACGGTTATTGCTGACAGTTCGCGGTGCAGGGTATAAGTTCAAAGTTGAATGAACTTCATATCTCCTTTCCGTGAGCAAACCGATGGCAAAAAGAAAATTTAGTCTGAAATCACCAGAAGCGCTGGCAGTGGAATACGAGGCGCTCTTAGACAGATGCGGCGAAGGCGTGATCATCGCCGATGAAAATGGCATGATCGAACGCGCCAACCAGATGGCCGGAAATCTCCTAAAGATTTCACCATCGGCTGCGATCGGCGTGGATTTCAAAAATGCAATCCGATCTGATGAGTTAATTCTACTCTTCGAGGAAGCGCTGAGTCAGGGAACGGTACAGGGTCGGGAAGTAAAAGGCGGAGCGAGGCGCGCAGCGCAATTCATTGTATCCATCTATCCGATGGGGACCAAGAAATCGGGTAAGCGCAAACACCTCGTAATTGCGAGAGATGTTACGCAATTACGCAAGCTGGAAACCATACGAAGAGATTTCGTTGCAAATGTATCGCACGAATTGCGAACGCCATTGG
>CAISOI010000585.1 GCA_903886985.1 uncultured Chthonomonas sp. | reverse complement strand
CCGGTAAATCCCTCGCCATCATCTCTCAAGGAACCTGCACGATAAACGGCACTATTCAAGACTCCGCTACAAAAGCCGCTACAACGAAATCCGGTCGTGATGTCAAAACCCCGAATATCATCATTTCCGGTCAGGATGTTGTTTTTGATTCTTTGACAAATGTGATCGCTGGATCATCTAAGCCTGTTTATGTCGCAACAAAATTTGGCGGGAGCGTGACGATCAAACCCACTGCCAAACTTAAAACCATTACCCCCACATTGCCGTCCGGATTACATTCTGGTGCCAACGGTCCAAACATTGAAATCGGTACGCCAGATGCCATTGCTGCGGCAAAAACACAAAATGGATTCAAAGCAGATTTTACATACTACGTTACAATAAATGGTGTATTAACAGCTGGTAATGGTGATGAAGGAATATCAGACGATAAGGGTACTCGGACCATCCAGTCAAATGGACGAGGTCTTGTTACATGCAACGCAGGTAAAGGCGGTGACGGCGGAAGTATCAAGGTTAACGCTAAAGTCAAAATCGATGTGTCTTCATCTTCAAGTATCACCGCCGGTGATGGAGGCGATGGTGGTTCTGTTGAGGCGAAAACAGTAGTATCAGGTAGAGCGGTTGGTCAAGCTGGAGATGATCTGAAATTCACAATTGAAGATGGCGGGAAGGGTGGTGATGTTACTTATTCGGAGACTCCCACTCACTCCATCGGAACCGCCGGTGCAGGTGGAAATGTAGGTACGGTGGGCAGTTTACGCCTGATGACGGCAGGAACTGGTGGTCCCAGTGGAGATGGCGGAAACGTCACATGCATAGTCGGCACTATAGGTGTAGATGGAACCGGACCTAATGCAAACCATAAAAATCATAATGCAGTGACTTTTCATATTTCAATTGGTAATGGAGGACCCTCTCAAGATATTCAACACAACGGCGGCAACGGCGGGGGATGCACCATTACGGATAAAAACGGCAATGCCGTTTCAACCAATATTTTCTTAACAATTACCGGTGGAAGCGGTGGAAATGGTTTTGGATCCTGCAGCACCACCCTTGGAGCAGGTTCCAATGGCGGCAACCTAGGTGTGGCACCAGGCGCAGCTTCTCCTGTAACTTTAGTGTTAAAAGGATTAAAGGCAGATATCCCAAGCACCTCTCTGATTGCCGGAAAAGGTGGTGATGGAGTGCCGCCGGGTCACGGCGGATTAGGTGGAAAAGATGATGCTGGCAATGTTCTTAGTGATGTGGGGGCAGATGGTAAGAGTTGCGCGGGGTGCGGCACGGGGATGCCTGCGGCCAGTTATACGGCAACAGCCATTGGAACCGGAGTACCGGCTGCTGTCAACTCCGCGGGGCACGTGGTAGGTTACGAAACAGGATCAGCACCGACAGCATGGTTCTGGAACGGAAAGACAAAAACTACCATCGGTGCAGGACAGGCGACTGCCATTAACGATAATGATGTTGTTGTCGGCTATGCGAACGATGGTGCTTTCATCTGGGACAAAACGAATGGCAGGAAACTCCTGTCAACGGGAGGTGCTTGGACACAGGTTCAGGCATATGGAATCAACAATTCGAATACGATTGTTGGTACTGCCAATACGACAACAACAATTGCGGCCGTTAAGTGGACCAATGGAGTACCGTCTATCTTGACCCCACTGGGTAATGACACCGGGGGCTTTCCTTTACGTGCAATAGCGAGGGCTATTAATGACAATGGCGTGATTGCCGGTGACGGAATCCCACCATCTCCTGCCACTTCTTACGCACCTGTGAAATGGGTTGGCGGTGTTCCACAGGAGCTTGGTACTATACTTGGAAGCAGCCGGCTCGGGTCTGCTATTGCTGTCAATCTAGCGGGTGATGTAGCAGGGATTTCGAGGGCAACGTTTGATCCATTGACATTGGAATCATTTTCACACGCCACTATTTGGAAGGCAGGAACAGCAACTCCGATTGATCTTCAACCAGGAGATATTGCCCTAAACGGCAGAGTGACGAGCATTAATAACTCTCAGACTGCAGTTGGAGATTATCAGGGACCGGGTGCGGTCATTTATATAGGTTCTTATGCCGTAGACATCAAGAAAAGGGTTACCATTAACGGAGTGTCTAATCCAGATATCTCAAATGCAAGCATAAATAACTGTGGACAAATCACGGTGTTTTATACGGATGGCAAGGCATACCTATTGTCACCAGTCACCAAGTCTGTGCCTATAGACAGTCGACCAGATACGCTGGTTGGTCAAAAGACAGTTATCCGGAAACGTTAAGCCAATACTGAGGCTCAAATTGGTAACCCAACGACACCGAATTTTGAGTTAGGCTCTTTGATGGTAACTTGGGAATATGAATATCGAAATTCTTCTACCCAGTCCTGCATTATTGTGGGACTGGGTATTTTTTCTTTGGGATGCATATGGCTCCAAAATCACTGTTTGAACTGTTGTTCTTTTGTTTACCTGTGACTATTGTTTCGTGGTTAAAGGATATGAAACCATCCGAGATTTAGTAGTCCCGTTATCATTGGACGTATACGAAACAAACAGGCTGACCTGATAACTCTGGTCAGCATAATCTTAAATTTTCAGTTCCAGTAAATCTCTATTTTGCATCCACGGGAATTGGCTTCTGGTTATTCTTGACCAGAAGATTGTTGAAATCGGCAACGTCTCCCGCCTTCAATGTCTCCCAGCTTTAGATTGTTATCTTGATGTGTGCCACAACAGCATCACTTGCTTTTCACATCAATTCTGGCGGAATCCCAAAACGAGCGCTTGCCAAGCCTTAAATGATTGCGCTGTCGTAGCAGCAGATACAATTCCACAATTTCCGGCACAAATGTAGGCTACGGTGAAATGGATTAGTGGATTGATGCGAGCAAGTTATGCCAAAGGCATTGACATTACCCCCTGGAATAACAGATTTTGTTAGACTGAACTGATTTGGATCATCATCATGATCATCGTCATTCAACTCATTATATGTTGCTATTGACTGTATTCCCACGCTGAAAACCT
>CAISOI010000584.1 GCA_903886985.1 uncultured Chthonomonas sp. | reverse complement strand
GATGAATCCAGTGGACATAATCCATGGCAATTGAGGCTACTCCCCACGCTGGCGAAATAGCAGTCATTACACAGAAGCTGAAGAAGGTGTACGGACTGGGTACCGGATATCCGGTTGAAGCACTACACTGTGTGGACATGCAAGTGATGGCAGGTGAGTTCGTATCGATTATCGGTCAGAGTGGTTCCGGAAAGTCCACTCTTCTAAACATGCTTGGTGCTTTGGATGTCCCTACGGAGGGAACAGTCACCATAGGTGGGAGAGATATTTCAAAGCTAGATCGAAATGGACTGGCGAAACTACGCAACGAGTCGATTGGATTTGTCTTTCAATTTCACTATCTGCTGCCGGACTTTACGTGCCTCGAGAACTGCTTGATTCCATTGATGATTAAATATGGAAGTCCACCCAAGGAAGAGCGCGATCGTGTCAAAAACCTTCTGGAACAGGTCGGCCTCGGAGATCAATTACGTAAGCGCCCGTCAGAAATGTCGGGAGGACAACAGCAGCGTGCCGCAATCATACGGGCACTTGCAAATCGCCCAAATCTAGCGCTTGCGGATGAACCAACCGGCAATCTTGACGCACGAACTGGTGCCGAGGTCTTTGATCTGCTTCGAACCATTATTCGGGAAACCGGAGTGGCATTCATTATGGTTACCCATGACGACCGACTAGCGAGGGCAGCGGATAGAATGTTGAAGATTGAATTCGGAGAGATCTCGGAAGTCAAAGACCTGTCCGGTTAGGACTGAGTTTTGTTATCGGACATCAATCGCTATGAGCAGGATAATTAGCGGTAAAACTTGAACCACAATGCATCGCTCACGATGTCGTGATTTCGTCCGATTTCCAATTCGCCCCTGCGATTTGAACTTACGTTTTCTAAACCCCATTTGTACTCAAAATCAGATTGCCGTAGATGTGTCGTGAAAGGATCGTTTCATGTCAACTATTCGAGAATTACTGGGAGAGAGCACCTTGCGGAGATCAGGGTTGATATGTGTAATTCTTTCCTTGACTACCTCCACCGGCAGCTTGTCACAGATCAACGGAGGTGCGAACTATAAACAGGCAACCAAATACAGCTCCGAGTTCTTGCGACAATTTGTCTATGACTCTGCGGTTACTCCGAACTGGATAGGTAAGACGGACAACTTTTGGTATACGTTTAAATCGGCAACGGGAACCCACTATTACAGAGTGGACCCCAAAGCTGCTAAGAAAGAACCTCTTTTTGATCGGGTCAAGCTCGGAATCAAGCTGGCTGAGATGCTCCAAAAGCCAGTTGATTATGCAATTTTGCCTATTACAACAGTCACCCTGAATGATGATGCGTCGAAGTTAAAGTTTGTGGTCGAGAAATTCCAGTACGAATACACCATTAAAACCGATGCATTAGTAAAACTCGGAGATGCACCAGCGCCGGGAGCGGCGGCTAACCCTGCAGCAGGAGCTGGAGGAGGCAATCGTCAGGGTGGTGGCAGAGGCAACCGCAATAATCAGACCAATCAGACTAACCAAAATACTCAGCAGGATAATCAAGTTCAGCGCCAAGATCAGCAGCAACAGGATCAGCAGCAACAACAGCAGGTAGGTGGTCCCGGCGCCGCTCCGGCCGGGGGAGATTATCACCTCTACTCACCAGACAAGAAACAGTTTCTCTTTGCAAAGAAATTCAATCTTTACCTCGCAGAAGCCGGAAAAGAAGATGCTGCAGCAGCGTTGACCACAGACGGTGTGGAAGATTACAGTTTTGGAGGCACCAACGACGACAAGAAGGCTCGACCGAACGCAACTTGGTCAAAAGACTCCAAATCATTCCATATTACACGACGGGACCAACGCGGAATAAAAGAGCTATTCCTTGTAAACTCCCTCTCATTACCGCGTCCTACATTGGAAAAATATCGTTATGCGATGCCCGGGGAAGATGGTGTTCGCAAAGTAGAACTCTACGTTTATGAACCCACCAGCAAAAAGCTAAACCGAATTAAGTCGAAATGGACGGATGAAGGCTATCTCGATGTGAAATTTGGTAAGACCTCCAACGACCTCTACTTTGTACGTGAGGACCGATTGTTGCGCCATGCGGAGCTATGTGATGCAAATGTTACTACCGGCGAGATTGCCACCAGAATCACGGAAGGCTTTGAGAACGCAAACCTTGTAACTCAGCCGGTGCACTTAATCGAAGAGACCGACGAGATGATCTGGTGGACCGAGAAGAGCGGATGGGGGCATTTCTACCTTTACGATCATGAAGGAAAGTTGAAGAACGCGATTACTTCTGGGGAGTTTAGAGCGAGTGCGATCATCAACGTAGACCCTAAAAAGCGCATTCTCTATTTCAAAGCAAACGGTCGAGAAAAAGGCGAGAACGTCTATTACGAACACCTTTACAGTGTGAAACTGGATGGTACTGGTTTAACTCTCTTAGATCCCGGTAATGCCACGCATAACTCTACCCTCGCTCCATCACACGCTTTTGTGATTGACAACTGTTCGCGGACAGATATGTCACCAGTGTCGGTGCTTCGCGACGCCAAAGGCGAAAAGCTAATGGATCTCGAACAGAGTGATATCTCACGATTGTCGGAAGTGGGCTGGAAAATGCCCGAAACCTTCATAGTGAAGGCTGCAGACGGAGTTACGGATCTATATGGAAATATGTGGAAGCCATTCGACTTTGATCCACATAAGAAATATCCCATTATCGTGAATGTCTATCCAGGGCCGCAAACTGAAGGAGTTACTCATACTTTCAATGCTTTGGGTACGAACCAACAACTTGCACAATTGGGCTTCATTGTTATTCAAGTTGGGCACCGAGGGGGAACTCCAACGCGGTCGAAAGCCTATGCTAGCTACGGATATTACAATCTGCGCGATTATGGTCTGGCGGACAAAAAGTCAGCTATTGAGCAACTTGCTGCACGCAACAAATTTATCGATATTGATCGCGTCGGAATTTTTGGTCACTCCGGAGGAGCCTTCATGTCGGCTGCAGCCATGTTGGTTCCACCTTACAACGAGTTCTTTAAGGCAGCGGTCGCGTCTTCGGGCAACCACGACAACAATATCTACAATAACACCTGGTCCGAACGCTATCATGGCCTGAAGGAAGTATCCACCAAAGCCGATGACAAGAAGGATACTGCCACGAAGTCACAGGTGAAGACAGGTCCCGATACCGATGCATTTTTTGATGATGACGATGACGATGATCAGGCAGATCAATCCACAATGACCGCCAATCAGGGCACACAAAAGGTCACTGAAAAGAGCACCACTACTTCTACTCAAGAAAAGAAATCCACCGACACTTCGGGGGATACGAAATACGATATCAAAGTGCCTACGAACGCCGAGCTTGCACCGAACCTAAAGGGCCATCTTATGCTTGTCCATGGCGAGATCGATAACAACGTTCACCCTGCCAACACAATGCGATTAGTTGATGCATTGGTAAAGGCCAATAAGCGATTTGAGATGCTGATTCTTCCCGGTCAGCGTCACGGATATGGACCCTATCAACCCTACTTTCTCCAAAGAATGTGGGATTTCTTTGCTACACATCTACTCGGCGATCGGCAGACGGGCGCGGACCTGAGTGATCGAAAGTAGCATCCTACCAGCATAAATGGAGAACCGTTTTCATGAGACCAATTAAACTGTTAGTTTTAACAGCGCTATTTGCGATGCCGCTTACGGTATTTGCACAAAGTCCTAAAACGCGACCGGAACGAACTAATTATGAAGAGACCAGTACTTATCAGGATGTCCGCGCCTTTCTGGACGATCTTACCGGTCTGCATCTGTCTCTAAAACAGACGATCATCGGTAAGAGTGCAGGCGGAAGGGATATTCCGTTAGTTGTCGTTTGTGACAATCCAAGCATTACGCCCTCGCAAGCGAAGAAGAGTGGGCGCCCCATTGTCTATATTCAAGCAAATATTCATGGTGGTGAGGTTGAAGGCAAGGAGGCTGTTCAGGCACTAATGCGGGATTTGTGCATCAACCAAAGTCCGCTGCTGAAGAAATTAGTACTTGTGATCGCACCCATTTACAATATTGATGGAAATGAAAAATGGGGTGACAATCGCACCAACCGTGGTTCGCAAAACGGTCCCGCACGTATCGGTGATAGACCAAATGGCGATAACTTTGATTTGAATCGAGATTGCGTAAAAGCCGAGACCCCGGAAATGCAGTCTGTGTTGAAACATGTTTATATCACATGGGATCCTGATGTAGTGATGGATTTGCACACAACCAACGGTACTCGACACGGATATCAACTCACCTATTCGCCACCTCTCGACCCCGTGACTGAAGGATCGATCCTAACCTATTCCCGAGATTCACTCCTGCCAATAGTGCGTGCAAAGCTCGCAAAAATAGAGCAATTTACTCAGGATTATGGCAATGTTGAGGGAAGAGGTGACGCACGAGCTTGGCGAACATTTGGATGGGAACCGCGTTATGTGACTAATTATGTGGGCATGCGAAATCGGATTGCGATACTGAGCGAAGCAGCAAGTTTCCTGCCATTTAAGACTCGCATTGATTCTACGCGACTATTTGTTGCGGCATTGTTGGATCAGATTGCTATTGACGCAAAGAAGATCATTACCCTCACTCGTGGCGCCGACTCGCGCGTTGTGAAAGAAGGCAAGATTGGCGGCGTTGAGCTGGGAGTCCGATTTGAAATGGCCGCCCGCGGCAGCGAAAAAGTTGAACTTGAGAAAGTTGCAGCCGGTCAAGTGGTCGACCACATGACCGCGCCAACCAGCTTTGAGACCTTTACCTTTCAGATATTTGATCGTTTCGTTCCGACGAAAAAAGCCAAACTTCCGACAGCCTATATTGTCCCGTCGACCGAGTCCAAAGTAGTTGAGTTACTTCAAAAGCATGGAATTGTGGTTGAAAAGTTGGTCTCTGATTGGAGAGGAACTGCCAGTCGATTAATCATTGACAAGCGAAATGAGTCTTCCGTGGCATTCCAGGGACATAAACTCGTTTCCCTGGACGGGCACTATGAGAGTGCGGAAGTGACCGCAAAATCCGGGGATTACGTCGTACTTACTGCACAACCTCTTGGACGACTGATCTTTAATATTCTTGAACCAGAAAGTCAAGACGGAGCAATCGCATGGGGGATGATTAGTGTTCCAATCGGACTTGCCGAGTGTCCAATTTTGAAGATCATAGGACCAGCAAAATTTGTGAGCGAAAAGGTGAAGTGAGAGGAATGCAATTCGCAGACTGTTTCGCATTCGAAACATTGATCTTGCCATGGTAGGTTTTGGCTGCAATATTAATGCAGATGTATATTGATTAGCAAAGGCAGCTGTGGATCATATAGTTGCTAGAAATCACTTGGAGGAATGGGCCATCTCTCGGGCAGCAACCGCCCGATAATCCTCATCTGAGGATTTCATAACTTGCTTAAAATATTTTGCTGCCTCATCGTTTTGGTCCAATGCCTTTAGACAGATAGCGATATTTAGTTGAACTTTTGGATCATCAGGGTCGATTCTTAAAGCATTATGGAAGTATACCAATGCTTCCTCATTTCGATCCATTTGCATAAGGGTGAGACCACAATTTTCATTAAAGTAGGCATTATTTGGAGATAGTTCAACTGCTTTTTTGTGATGTAAGAGTGCCTCCTCGGTATTTCCCAAACAATCGTGCGCCATTCCAATACTGTTGTGACCGTTGGCATTCTCCGGACGAATCTTTACGGATTGTTTCAAGAGTTCTAACGCTTCAACGCATTGCTCGTTTTCACAAAGCAATGTTCCTAAGTTGAACAGAACTTTCGGATCACATGGACTAATTCTTAGTGCGATGCGGTAACAAAGTTCTGCTTGGTCAACATCGTCAAAATTATTGTAAGTAACTCCCAGATCGCTCCAATAGTCATCGTCGTTCGGGTCAATTTCAATCGCTTTCCTAAAAGCTAGGATCGCTTCGGAATACGCACCTATGTCGTCCAAACCGTTTGCCAAACCATACCAATTGTCTCCATTATCTGGAGAATATTCGACAGCCTTATTGTAATGGAGGATTGCAGCCTCGTTGTCTCCGATACCTTTTAATGCGTGCCCTAGACTGTTGTGAGTACCTGCATGTTCAGGTCGAATCGACAACGAACGTTCAAGGAGAGCTATTGCCT
>CAISOI010000583.1 GCA_903886985.1 uncultured Chthonomonas sp. | reverse complement strand
CGAAGAAATTGATTTGAATCCAGATTTCCAAAGGTATGCTGGAATTTGGGATTTAGGACGCCAATCGAGACTGATTGAGTCAATATTATTGAGGATACCACTCCCCGCGTTCTATATTGATGCTACGAACGAGGAAATGTGGGTTGTCGTTGACGGTCTGCAGCGAATAACTTCAATTAAGTCGTTTATATTAGATAAATCACTGACTCTTAAGGGGCTTGAGTACTTAATAGATCTTGTCGGCTATAAATTCGATGACCTGCCGAGGCATCATCAGAGGCGAATTTTAGAAACTCAAATTACAGTATATCAAATCGAACCAGGTACCCCACCATCCGTTAAGTTCAACATCTTTCGACGTATAAATACGGGCGGGACGCCATTGAATCAACAGGAGCTTCGACATGCTCTGAATCCGGGACCGGTCAATGCGTTTCTGCAGCGACTTGCAGAGAGTAAGGAATTTACGGATGCTACCAATAATGGCGTCAGAAAAAAAAGGATGGAAGATCGAGAGTGTGTACTTAGATTCTTGGCTCTTAAATTATTGCCTCTTGACGAGTTCTTTGCACATCCATTCGGTGTTGTTTTGAATACTGCAATGGTTCTGATAAATCAATCGAATGATATTCAAAAGCTGGAATTAGAAGTGGACTTCCTAAGGACAATGAAACTGGCTCGGCAGATTTTCGGAGATAACGCATTTAGAAAACTCCATGAATCGCGTCGGATGGTAATTAACAAGCCTTTGTTTGAGGCGTGGTCATACACATTGTCGAACTTGAACGACCAGGAGGCACAATCGCTAAATAGTAATCGCGAATTATTGTTGAAGAAATGGAAAGAGCTGATGGCGACAGATTACGAGTTCCAGGAAGCAATTACTTCTAGTACTGCTGACCCCAAAAAAATTGAATTGCGTCTAGAAAGAATAAGCAGTCTAGTTATAGAGACAATTAATGATTAATAAATATAGGATTCGTAATTTTAAGTGCTTTGAAGATCAGGAGCTTGAACTAGGGCATCTCAACGTCTTGACTGGGCTCAATGGTATGGGAAAATCATCTGTTATTCAATCACTTTTATTGCTGAAACAGTCGTTCGAAATGGGCGGTACACGCAGCATGCCAAGACTGATTCTTAACGGCCCTCTTGTTTCCATTGGTACTCGCAAAGATGCATTGTTCGAAGGGGCGGAGAAGGAAACAATTGGGTTTGAATTAACACAACTTCTAGAAACATCAACATACGAATTTGGAGGAGGGGCGAACGCGGACGTCATGGAAGCCATTGGCCATTCTGCTGGTGATGAATTTGTTATCCGACGCCACCTATCCAATTTATTTAGGAATGAATTTCGTTACCTTTCAACGGAACGGCTCGGACCACGTACATCTTATCCCATGTCTGCTCATGAAGTTGAAACTAAAAATCAGTTGGGAACTCGCGGTGAATATGCTTGTCACTATCTTATGCATTATGGTAAACAAGACATAGCCTCCGCATTACTCAGTCATCCTTTAGCTGTGTCAGATAGCTTAGGAGACCAAGTAGAAGCATGGTTAGGCTACATTAGCCCAGGTATTCGGCCAGAGTTACAATCCTATTCTGGTATGGACGTCATGAATCTACAATACCGATTTGCAAATGACGGAGCGCCAACAAACAGTTATCGATCTACGAATGTGGGATATGGAATTACTTACGTACTCCCATTACTCGCCTCCCTGCTTTCCGCAAAGCCAGATAGTCTGTTATTGTTGGAAAACCCTGAAGCCCACCTGCACCCCCGTGGGCAAGTACGAATTGGAGAATTAATTGCCAGAAGTGCAGCCTCTGGATGTCAGATTATTGTTGAAACACACAGTGATCACATCCTCAATGGAATTCGTTTGGCAGTTCATGACGATGTCACAAATAGTCACGACGTTAAACTCTTTTACTTTGAAAAGATTGCTAATAGACTCGATGCCATAGTTTCACCATTATACATTGATCGGGATGGCCGAATTGACCCAAGCCCAGACGGGTTTTTTGATGAATTTGAAAACTCTTTGAGTCGATTAATTATGCCGAAGATGGATTAAATATGCCGATTGACATAGTAGTTAACGAGCATTCGTTTGAACATGTTTCAACACTGCATCACAGCCGCGAGCT
>CAISOI010000582.1 GCA_903886985.1 uncultured Chthonomonas sp. | reverse complement strand
TATAAACAGCACAAATTTAGCCCTTTAGTCATTCCAATATACGTCCCTTTCATCGGCGTGTTAAGTGGATTTGCATTCCGTCGGCGACAACCAAATGCCATTAGCGAACTCCAAATGGCATTTGATTATCTAAACGCGCTTTTTGACCAAGTTTCGGAGTGACCACGATAGCTAGACATGGCAACCTTCGATTAGAACTTCACACTATAGGATTCAGTATCCGTTTATCATACAGATTAGAATGTTGACACTATAAAATTCGGCGACCTATAAATATTGAATCGCCATTGTATTGGACCAGAGTAAGAAATTCCGTCATCTGTATTCAAAATATCGCTAAAGATGAAGTATCTACCACCAGCCGAAATATCGCCCTCCTCCATATATAATTCCTGCTGAACCTATTGCTATAGCTACCAACCCTCCAGTCACTATTATTGAGCCTCCAAGTAAGGCACCTCCAGATGCGACAATGGTTATTTCTGGAGTTACCACTCCAGCAGTTATTACTTCCGGAATTATTACATCCGCTGTTAGTGCAATGCCTGATTCCACAAGTCCAGTACCTGCCACGACAGTAATTGCGCCGCCGCCAGCGCCAACCCCAATATTACCCTTGTCGTGTGGAGGAAATGGATATTCCATGTATTCAATGGTGGACCAACAACCTTGATAAGCTAATAAACCTGGCAACAAACTTTTCCATTTAGCCTTTAAAACATTAGCCCATGCACGTTTTGATTGAAGCCCATTGGGATCCACCCCACCCAACGGATTATTCCGACAATATTGATACCAATTCTCCCCATCCCGCGCCGGATCCTGCGTAATTAAACGCCCCGTACTCGGATCATAATATCTATGCCCCAGCAACTGCAACCCAGAATCGGTATCGGTCTGGTACTGGCTCGTTCCAGCAAAACCAAACGGCGTCGGCGTACTCCCTGTTCGGCTGACCACCATTCCCCACGCATCGAAGAGTTGGCTGTCGGTTGCAGTTTGGCTGGTGTTGGTTATTCCCCTTGTGCTTCCCAGGGCATCGCTGTGGTAGCGGGTGAACACGCAGGTCACCGTCCTACAGTTGTGGCTTTGGGCTTGGAATGCGTGACTTGAATATTCGGTCACCCATTCCTCTTTTTGGATCTCCCGAATTAGCGGCTGTTTGCCTTCTTCTCATACCGGCTAATTGATAATTGGCCGTACTTATTGAGAACAAGTTCAATTTGGTAGACCGTTGATGGATATTCTCTGGATCGTATTTTAAGTGTTTGATCTTTTATTTCCGTTATAACAATATCGTCATCACATATCTGCCTACCAGCTTTTTTGCATACTGCAACAATAGCTTGGTTAGCATTTATTACTGAAATGCCATTAAAAGTGTTACGGTAAACAATAACTGACTGATGAGTTTGCGTCGCAGCCTGAACAACTACGCCGTGAATGGTTTGGGTTTTATTTGATACTGACGTGTTTATGTTGTTTAGGCCTGGTTGTCCTGGTAGTCTCAGAGTTGTTTCGACATCCGCAAGTGTGTTTGCGGCAGTATTAAAGTGCGATTTGAATGTAATAGTCACCACACTTGGATATTGCGTATTGTGCTCTGTAATGCAGGAAACTATTTCAATCCCATATAATTTTTCGGGTGAGAAATTGAAAATCATCGATAATGGTAACAACATTGTAAACAACAGTTCATTTTTCATCTTGGTGAAACCTCCACATTACGGCGACGTGACCATCCCCTTGCACGAGACTAATGTCTCTACCAGTTTTTGGCGTTATGTCGATTGACCTATTCGGGAATTTCGGTTTCCAATCTTTATCCCAATAAGGGTCGTTTGTAACTTTGGGACCAATATCAACTACTGGAACTGTTACATACTTACCATTCGAGGGATTCATCACATCCACAGTAGTACCAGTTGGAAGTCTTGCCGGTAACGATACGCCAGGCGTATCATCATCAATAACCTTCCCCCTGCCTCGCTTGTCGAACGGCGGATATGCTGAACGTATCTCGTCAGTGTCGGCTGAGCCACCGAAAAACGTCCCAGTACCAAAATGCCATCCTTCATCAATCCATTTGATAAGCTTGTTGATAAGACTAAAATTCGGCCACAACCCAAGTGGATCCACACCACCCAACGGCCCATTCCCGCAATACGCATACCAATTCTCCCCATCCCGCGCCGGATCCTGCGTAATGAAACGCCCCGTACTTGGATCATAATATCTATGCCCAAGCAGCTGTAGCCCGGAATCGGTATCGGTTTGATATTGTGAGGTTCCAGCGAAACCAAACGGTGTTGGTGTGCTTCCCGTCCGGCTGACCACCATCCCCCATGCATCGAACAGTTGGCTGTCCGTTGCCGTCTGGCTGGAGTTGGTTATGCCGCGAGTACTCCCCAGTGCATCACTGTGGTAGAACTTGCT
>CAISOI010000581.1 GCA_903886985.1 uncultured Chthonomonas sp. | reverse complement strand
GTGCCGGCTAAGATCATTTTTGATTTGTCGTAGTGCCGTATACAGTGGAGAGGGCGAAACCATGATGTTTCCAGGATTTGATGACCGATTTGAAGCAAAAATATCTGCGAAGCAATGGTTAGCTGAGCACAATCACTCAGATTTTACGGTTAAAAATTTGCTTAAAGTGAGCCGCGACCTCATGATGCAAAACCGGGAGCCTTCTGACGATCGATACATAGAACTTAGAGAGCGAAGTACTGGCGTGCTTTTAGGTGTGATGGAGTATGCGGAAGAACTGGCCAAGAATATTGGTGGTAAGTCTGCCGTCTATTTACGCAAATCAAAACACTGTGTTCTAAGCAATTCCTCAGAAGCACAACTCTTGCTGAATGAAGCGGCAACAGTTCTTAACGAAGAAACCGGAGAGCAGGCTGTCCGATGCAAAAAAACAATCCAACTAGCAACTGCGATGTTGGGCGTCCGGGTTGAGCGAAATCCATCACACAACTTAGTCCATTAACACTCCCACTCAAAACGAAGTCTCGAAGTGAGTATGTAAATTACGTACTACAATTCTTTGAGGGCGACAAACTAACGTAACTACATTCAATCGTGTAAGTCTGTTGAGTTCTTGCCACCACTCTTCATTGCAACGACAATTACGCAGACTGAGATCACAAGAGTGAATACAGTTACAATAGCCACTCGTGTTTTTAGACTAAGCTCTTCGCCGCCGCTCATTATCCACCACAATCCAACGCCAATAGTGAAGGTTTCAATGAAAGAACCCACCATCAACGCAAGGATTCTTGTATCGGTTTGAACTCTCACAGGCTTTTGCGGTGCCTCATTCTCGCCGACATCCGTGGGATTTACGCTCCGGTCCATGTTTAATGAACCACCGAATTGCGAAAGAGATTTGGATCAACCAAGCTTACCGTTGTCGATAGGGCAATTAGATCAGGGTTCTTTTCCGCCTCTGCCCCGATTAGAACCGTATCGACTTCAATCCCCAGTCGCTTGATCCGGGAAGCAATATTGCCGAAAACGGTACATCTGCCGTCCGTGAAAAGCCCGATGCCAGGTTTTACGTTTGGCCCTAGTTCACCGCTCTCAATTATTCGTTCAATGTCGTCAACTGCTACCTTTAAGGCATCAACTACTCTCGTCGCGTCACCATTGAAGTTGATTTCAAACACCCGCTGCACCAGTTTTTCCTTTTCTTCCAAAGTGCTAGCGGTGAATGGAGAGTCCTGTGCCTTTGGATCCATACCATCTGAGAATGCTCGAAAGTAATATCTCGCCTTCTCCTTACCCATATCTGATCGTATCATCGTCACAGCGATAGCCGTTTCCATCACAGCATTAATTCCACGGGGAGAGCAGTTATGAACCATCGAGGTACTGCGATCAAAGAGTATATAGATGAGGCGAGTTGCCTCACCTTCATCACCTGAATCAACTTCTATTGGCACATGCGTTGTGCGCCTTTCTTTGTGCTGAAGAATGCGATCTTCAGCATTGAACAGCATGTACTTACGCTCCTCATGAT
>CAISOI010000580.1 GCA_903886985.1 uncultured Chthonomonas sp. | reverse complement strand
TTGGCTCTTTCGGCATCATTGGATTCTTGGCGGCGGCGGTCGGTACGTTCCATCAGGAAGTTGGCAGCGTCGTCCTCGGTGAGCACGTCCAAGGCAAGGGTGACTACCGATTTGTGCCAATTGCTAATACGCGATGTAATGACAACCTGACCGCCACTTCCCAATTGTCCGAGGAGACTGTTCACTTCCTTTACCGTTTTTTCATCATCCACGTTGTCCAGAATGAGAAACCAACCAGGGTGCTGTTTCAACCACTGCAACGCCGCAGCAAACTGCACATCGATCTCGGTGGCATCTTTCTCAGCAAGGTCGAGGACTAATGGTCCGCAAAGTGCGGCGATGTTGGTTTTCAGGCTCTCTGGATTGTCGGCTAGGACAAAGAGGAGTGCGGTGTAGTCGTGGGCATTCTGGAGGGCGAATTCTACTGCGGCACGGGTTTTGCCGATTCCGCCGAGACCGTGGATTGCCACTGGCTTTTGTTGTTCCAGCTTTACTTTGAGGTCCCGAAGGAACGGCTCACGTCCTTTGAATAGTGAACCCAGAGAGGCATATTGGAAGTTGCTGGGGCGTTTCAGGTTCTCTCTGAATGCCTCTAAATTCTCGGTTGGTACAATTTTCGCCACAGCACCGATGATTATTCCGAAGAGTTGGACTTCATTGGTTGCCCGCTCACTGAGGGGGCGATATTTACTGTTCTCAACCGGCGTATTCGGGAAGAGGCCTTCGGACAGGCGGTCTCGATGCTGTTGCTGCTTTTGTCGATTCTTTTCCCGTTCCGCGTCATTGTCGCCCGCCTCGGTGAAGGTGAGATATGGAAAGTCCGGTCCACAGACAATGGAGATGACTGTTTTGCCAGTTTTGACTGCGTAGTAATACTCGAACTGTGTGAAGGAACATGTGAAGTCGGGAAAGTCGAGAAAGGGTGTTACTTCTGGCTCTGCACCATAGGCAGTTCCGGCAAGGTGGATGACATATTCGCTCTTGTCGATATGTTCCTTGAGAAGTGTTAGGACGTTGTTGGAACTGACGCCGAGGGTTTGTCCCTGCGTATATACATGAATACCTGCTCGACCCAGTGCCTGATGGATGGTCTCGCGCCATTTCATCAGGTCTTTTGATGCGGCGCTTAGAAATACGGTTGGGATATCCAA
This sequence comes from uncultured Chthonomonas sp., assembly GCA_903886985.1. Taxonomy (GTDB): domain Bacteria; phylum Armatimonadota; class Chthonomonadetes; order Chthonomonadales; family CAJBBX01; genus CAISOI01. The sequence goes on along the minus strand of CAISOI010000580.1, from coordinate 1,670 downwards.
AGACTGTTCCTTTTAGCGTCAGGGTGAACGACAACGGGAAAACAGGGTCTTGCACGGGTGTGAATGATTTATTGAGATGATTATATCATGAGAGGTATTTGCCTAGCGAATCGGGATTTAGGGGGAATATGGAGGTTTTAAGGCAACGTCAAAAGCAGATTGATCACGTGAAACACGCTAAAACAATCCTACTTCAATATCTCCCCAAATGCCTGTATAATAGAGACAATGAAACCGCTATCCGAAACAAATAAATACATGCGTGACCCGGAGCGCCGGAGTCGTATGCTGGAGCAGAGTGCTCTCTATTCCAGCGTAATGGAAGGTGCAGAAAACTTAGTGACTGAGTTTGATCACTCTTCCCCAGACAGCCGCAAGGCAATGGCAGTTCGGAAAAATTCTGTCAATGGTCCAAAGTCCTCAACGTAGCCCCGTTTTACTGCGTAGACATATTTATGCCGTGCTTCGACAGTCTGATCTCCCCAGAAGGGATACAGCGGGATACCGAATCCTGCCTGCAGAGCCATGATGTCTGCAATCCATCTTGCCAATCGCCCGTTTCCTTCACGAAACGGATGAATGAACAGAAACTCGGCATGTACCTTTGATATCTGTAGTGCCACTGTGTCCAGATCTGCAGTCTTGCAGGGAGTACACTCCTGAAGTAGACCGTTTTCAAATAACTCCATGTTAGGTTGAACACGGTATGCGGGCGGCCATTGAAAACCGCCTTTACTCATCTCCACCGTTCGATATTCGCCCGCCCAGTCGTAGATGTCACCCAGCCAGTCCTTGTGCATTTTCCGAATCAATTTCGCCGTAATTCGGGATTCTTCATTCAACAAATCAAGGTACTGAGTTTGCACTTTTAGAAGCGCGTCAAATTCTGCCTGGTCCATAGTAAGGGAGTCAATGATTCCGGCCCTGTTCCTCAGGACGGTCTCATTAGATCCAGGTTCATATTCACTTTGGATGCCTGAAGGGGCGGTATATCGAGGCATATTGTGGGTAACTCCTAGTTGGCATAAAGTATCACAGATTGTTGCGGTTTGTTACACTCGTAGGTTAAATCTGATTGATCGATAGCTAACAAGTATCTTTGGGCACAGTTAGATGGGCTTTGTTCAGCATGACCGTGTTATGGCTTTGATTTGATTGATTTGGATGGTGCTTTTATAGAGGTTCACTGGATTCCAGCCTTCGCTGGAATGACGGATTGGGGCATTTTCATAATGGACATGGATATTGCGTGCATATTGGTTTAATGTGGACGGGACGCCAGCGTTCCCAGATGGGCACGGCATGCCGTGCGCCCTACGAAGATATTACGTAATGAATACGGGAGGGACGCCCGCGCTCCTATTCACCGCATGTGAGAATTAACCCAGGGAATAGATCGATTCTCGAATCCATGTCAGAGTTTCCAGCGGCATCAAGCCGTAATGGTAAAACTGCACTCCCTCGGCTCCCGCTTCATAGACGAGCTTCACCCGGTCCACTAACTCTTGGCGCGTTTTGACAAAAGGAAACATCACCTGCAAGCCGGCATGAACTGGAGTGCTGCCACGGCGCACTGCAAGATCACTGATTGCCTCGTGTATCACCGCTGGATCTTTCGAAAATGACTGATGGAGCAGTCTGTCGGTCCAACCACGGACCTGGGAAATAGT
>CAISOI010000579.1 GCA_903886985.1 uncultured Chthonomonas sp. | reverse complement strand
CTTTCAAGGTCTCTCTGGCGGACCACAGTAGTCGGCTCACTGAAGGATTAAACGATTTTGACACCACGGACGAATTGTATTGCAGTCAGGTCGGTGAATTGCCAGTTACCCCGCTAATAACAGCTCATTCTAAAACCACTAATCGGGAAGAGCCTCTGGCCTTTGCCTACACAAACGGTGGTGGGCGCATTTTCCAAACACTTCTCGGACACGATGCTGGAGCAGTTTCCGTTCCAACTCATGCCGAAATGCTCAGACGCGCAGTTGCTTGGGTATCAAACCGAGAAATTCTGCCCGTTTCTGTTATTTCTACGTCACAGACATCGGCAACGACCAATACCAAGGCAGTTGTTGGGAAATCTGAACCTCTCTTGGTTCAGGGAAAATTTGGATTGGCACTATCGCCTTTTGGGCATCAGTTAGTCGCTGTCAAGCCTGCTAATTTTGAACCGCCAATGACAGTGGAAGCGTGGGTAAAACTTAGATCAGCAACAAGTTTCAACATCATCATTGCAAATTATGAAAAAACATCGAGGAGACATTGGGAATTATACACAACTGCGGGCTCAGGTTCGCTTTCCTTATATCTTCCCGGTTCACAGCCTGATGTGATCGATTCCAATATTTCGGTCACCGACAACAATTGGCACTACGTAGCCTTCCAATGGCAAAAGAACTTTGCAAAACTCTATGTCGACGGCAAAATGGTGAAAGATCAACTCATTTCTTTCGGGCAAGTAGATAGGGTTGGCTCTGGGAAATTATGGATCGGTGGTTACCCTCCGCAGTCGATCACGTGCGATGGGCTTATCGATGACATTCGCATTTCCAACTTTACGCGACAAATATCGACTACTCCCACTGCACCTATGCCAATGGATCGCGAGACGTCAGCACTTTATCGCTTTGACACTATGAATTCTAGGCAACTGACAGATGAATCGCCACTTGCAAACCATCTAATGGAATCCAACACAAACTCAAATCAAGCAAGTGCGTCAAGATACGATGTCAAGCCTGCAACCCCTCCATTAACTCTCCCCTCAAATAATGGCGACTTTGAATGGCCAAATGTTGGAAATGACAAAGGGGGAATGCGATATTCCAAACTCACTCAGCTTAACAAGAGGAATGTCTCCCAATTAAAGCAGGTATGGATTTACCATACGGAAGACCACAATCCCAAAGGCAATTCGACGATCGAGTGCACTCCCGTAATTGTCGATGGTGCAATGTTTGTTACTACGGCTAAAGTCAATGTTGTGGCTCTGGATCCTGCTTCGGGCAAGGAGCTGTGGAGATTTGACCCACATGCAGGTGGTGTAAACCGCGGTATTGCTTACTGGTCCGATAATCAGCTAAATGGAGTGCGCCGGGTCTTGGTCTCGTTCACAGATGGATTTCTATACTCACTAGATGCTCGTACTGGCAAACTAGATTCGAATTTTGGAGAGGGCGGAATACTCGACCTGCGTAAGGGATTAGACAGAGATATTACGCGGTTTGGATACGGTGCATCCTCAGCACCAGCCATCTTTGATAATCTTGTCGTTCTTGGATTTATTAGCAGTGAAGTTGGCCCGGGAGCCCCTGGAGACATTCGCGCTTTCGACGTAATGACCGGAAAGCAAGCATGGCAGTTCCATACTGTCCCTCGACCAGGCGAATTTGGCTACGAGACTTGGCCACGTAATTCATATGTTGATCGCGGTGGGGTAAATGCGTGGAGCGGATTGACTATTGATTCCAAAAACGGAATAGTGTTTGCTGGGATCGGATCCGCTGCATCAGATTTTTATGGCAGGGACAGGATTGGCGACGATCTCTTCGCAAATTCCACCCTAGCGCTGGATGCACATACAGGCAAACGCATATGGCACTTTCAGGAAGTTCATCATGATCTATGGGATCACGACAACCCCTGCCCTCCAACACTGGTATCGATCACGAGGGGTAAGAAAATCGTTGACGCCGTGGCCCAACCCACAAAGACAGGATACGTTTTTTTGTTCGATCGATTGACGGGGAAACCGTTATTTCCAATCAAAGAAATCCCAGTACCGGCTTCGGATGTTCCCGGTGAGGTTGCCGCGAAGACGCAACCCATCCCAATTCTTCCGCCTGCGATTACGAAAACGAAATTCACAGAATCGGATGTCACCGACCGCACTCCAGAAGCACACGAATTTGTATTGAACAAGCTTAAGGGATATCGATATGGGTCCGACTTCATGCCGCCGAGCCTGCAAGGAAGCGTAATAACTCCCG
>CAISOI010000578.1 GCA_903886985.1 uncultured Chthonomonas sp. | reverse complement strand
TTGCAACTGTAGTCCCCGAGCCAGGCACCTACGCCATGATCGCCGGAATGAGTGTTCCAGGCTTGATCCTGATGGCTCGCCGCCGAAAGACGGGCAGCAAGTAATCAACACAATTTTGTGACAGAGTCGCCATAAGCAATCGGTCAGTTCTGGTCTCATCACTCTCTCATTCCTTATCTGCGATTTTTACGCAAACGCCGAGGCAAATGCCTCGGCGAATTTTTTTGCATTAAAGAAATGAAAGAGTTAATGAAAGAGTTTTCGACAGAAGTGTTGAACTGTGGCAGTTATTGGATCAACGGATTGTAATGCATTCTGCATTATGTGGTCTGATAAACCTATGGGAGAGTTTTGCCTGTGCCGGAGCTGCCCGATATTGTCGTCTATATTCATGCATTGGAACGCAAATGCACCGGGCATCAGCTGAAGCGGGTGCAACTGCTTAGCCCATTTGTTCTGCGATCTGTCACACCTTCTACGGAGGACATCCGTGGTCTGCATTTGACCGGAGTGAGCAGATTGGGGAAGCGGATTGTCCTCGAACTGGAGAATGAGATATTCATTGTGATTCACCTCATGATTGCAGGGAGGCTGCATTGGAAGCCAATCGGAACAAAGACCGGAGGTAAGATAAATCTTGCGGCTTTTGAGTTTGATAATGGAACACTTCTATTCACGGAGGCGTCGTCTAAAAAGCGCGCATCGATCACATTCGTTTCAGGCAGGGAAGGATTGCAGGAGCACCACCGGGGCGGGTTGGAACCATTAGAATCGGATCTACCGAACTTTTTTTCGATGCTGACGAGCGAGAACCATACCTTGAAACGCGCATTGACCGACCCGCATCTCTTTTCGGGAATCGGCAACGCCTATTCCGATGAGATATTGCATCGGGCACAACTCTCGCCTATGAAACTGACCAGCCGCCTTACAGAGGAGGAGATGAGCAGACTATATGTTGCTACTGTCTCGATACTGAGGGAGTGGATTGATCGTCTTACGCTTGAAGTGGGCGATGGATTCCCTGACAAGGTGACTGCGTTTCGGAAGGAGATGGCGGTGCATGGAAAGTATGGTCAACCTTGTCCGGTTTGCGGCAGTGCAGTTCAGCGAATTGCCTACGCGGATAACGAATGTAACTACTGTGTCACCTGCCAGACCGATGGCAAATTGTCGGCGGACCGTGGCCTTTCCCGATTAATGAAGGGAGATTGGCCAAAGTCATTATCGGAACTTGAAGATAGAAAGGCAAAACACGGCTCAACATGAATAGCGCTAAAGCAACTCCATTGCAAAACATAGTACGTCCCACGACTTTTATTCACGCTCCGCGACTGTCGGAGCGGCTGGGTGCAGATATTACCATTGCGTCGGAGACATTCCAATTCACCGGCAGCTTTAAGTTTCGAGCGGCATATAATGTCGTTTCAAATATAGATGCGGATCTCGTTATTACGGCCTCATAGGGTAATTTTGGACAGGCAATTGCCTACGCCTGCAAACTTCTCGGCAAACGCTGCATCATCGTCATGCCAAATACTTCCGCAGTTGTATAGGTTG
>CAISOI010000577.1 GCA_903886985.1 uncultured Chthonomonas sp. | reverse complement strand
GCCTCGAGCTTGAATGTATCTCGTCTGATTTGCCACACTCTGAAAATGAATTGCACATGCTGTACCAAGTTCCTGCTGCTCCTTCATCGCAGCCCCGTTAGCCCCCATGAGCTTGCTCACTATTTTAGAGTTGGCAATAGCCTTCAAAAATCCATCGGCAACCTTTTGCATCTGATCGGCAAAGATCTCTTCGCTGTAAGGTCCGCGCCAGCCTGCGGAATCGTCATATGGAAATCCCGTCATCGTGGCATGATAGCCCGTCGGGTGATCCCACAACAAATTTGCGGGTCCGAGTTGAACAGGGCTATTGTAGAGAACTTCGCCACTATATGGATATTCCATAAAAGCGTCACTTATGTCACGCCAATACTGTTGTAACATCCCTGCTCCCTGAATACCTGCATGCCTTACTGCAATCTGATGGACAATGTCTAGGACTTCCGAGTTCGGCTGCGAGCCCGCTATCGCAAAGGCATCCAAATTAGGTGACGGATAGCCACCCAGCGTCCAGCCCAGCATTAAGCCGGATACCCCAGCCTTTCGAACGTTTACAGCGTGTTGAGCAGCCAGATAGACTGCAGGGACATAAGGCACTGTGGACAATTCCCAGGTGGTATTTGCCTGCACTTTTGCAATCGCTGCGCGTCCCGGGGTTTCGGTTGCAATTTTCCAATGCCGCGGAGCGCGAGGTCCCGGCCCTACGGATGACAGGCTATATTCCCCGACATTAGATTTGACTCCACCTCGGACAATTGGCAAGTCCCATTCACTCACACTCATCAAGGATGTTCGGGCCGGAAGCTGACGGATTGCGTCTGGTGCCCATCGATTGTCCCATCCCCAATCCCATGCAATTAACCTACTTTGTGCGCACGACAGGTCAATTCCCTTTTGAATGAGGGCATTGACTTCAGCAATTACCGCGGCGGGAGTGCGCGTTTTGCATCTTGGGCAGATCCCTCCTTGGCCATGCGACCAGCAATTGGTAAGATTTTCCGAGGCAGTTATTGTAAAGAAACCTGCTAAGTCAGGAACCGCACGACATATCGACTCTATGGACTGCGTGATGTATTTTTGAACCTCTGGAGTTGAAGTGCACATCGAAACTTGATCGCCTTCTTTAACGCCGGTTATTGCGGGGAATTTTTCTGCGACTGATAGGTTCATCGTCCTCGGTTCATTGAGATACAGATACACCCCAATTCCCTGTCGCTTTGCTCTCGCAACGAGTGACTTCAAATTCTTGAGACGCAATTGATACCCATCGCTCAATTTCTTGTCCCAAGGAAATGGGTTCAATTTGTAAAGAACCCCTTGCAGCCATACTCCGTTTACCCCGCTGGCTTTCAACTGGGCCAGATAACCTTCTGGATATGGATCAGGCTGCCCGGGCAACAACGGATCACCATATGTTGCGAAATAGGAGTAACAGAACCGAGGATCAAATTTACTTGCCAGATAAGTTGGGGGCGAAACTGGGTAAGCGGAAAGGTCCTTAACAAATGCAAGTGGCTCCTCGCGTTTTAAGCCAGCGATGCCTTGCAAGCACTCGTTCGTCACACTTGCGATTTCGTGCTCTCTTTGCAAAATTGCCTCAGTAGGTTTTTGGAAAATGACCTTCGGGACATTTGGCTTTAGGCTACCCAACTTGATATACAGAAAGTCATCCTCTTTCAAGGTAAAGGCTAATTTCTCGGAGGTCCAGTTCAGGAGTTTTATGAGCTGCTCGTTCGGCAGTAAATGCCAGTTTCTTCGAATGACGGTGAGATAGGTCCGTTTCTCGAAGTCAGAGGTTATGGTAGGTTCTGAAGGAAGCCCCATTCTATGGGCCATTTCTGCAATTTCGATCTGCTTCGCACCAACTACAGCCGCAATCCGCCGGGATGGAATCAATCCCCAATTCCGCCAAACCACAGCGTGGACTGTATCAGGAAAATGTGGAACTGGCACAGGATTTGGACCAGTTGCCTGAACCAGGGAATTCGAGAGGGGCGACAGTACAACCGTAATCAATGCGGTCACATTCATTAACAACATAGTGTGCTTTATCCTTGACATTGCAGCGAATAGAGTTCTATTCGAGCAACACGTTGCATTTCCCTATATCAACGCTCAATGTGATGCTGAACAAAAAAACCGGCCCCCGACAGCCCGTCAGGGACCGGCTCCAAGAAATAGAAGGCCCTTACTTGTTGTTAAAGGAATAAGTCCCAGCTCCCACTTCTGGCAAAACCAGATATGCCGCCACTATGTCACCGTTTGTCGAATAAACTCCCGAAGTAACTGGATTTGCATTTCCGCCAAATCCTGTTTTACTGGTGTCGGCCGTCTTACCCGTATACCAGAAGAACTTATGTCTGGGGTCTAGTGGATGTGTACTGATACCTTTACCTACCATTCCGGAATAATTCATTCCGTGAAATCGGATGCCAGACGATGTTGCGTCAAACGGGGCGAGCCTTGCGTATTTCGCCCACACCTTGTTGTTCGACATATTGCCGTACAGAATGACATGTGTATCTTCTAGGTCTTTATCCGTGACATCCGTATCCAACTTAATTGTCCGTTCACCCGTCTTCAGGAATTCCACTTCTGCTCGATTAGCCGCTCCCACAACTATCAATGCATCGCGGCCAGGAATAACCGTTTTGGGATTCTCAGCGTTTGTCATGACGCGGGGAATACGAATTTCTGGATCTATATACAGTCGATCTGGTGGATTTGGACTGGATAATTTAATACGTGTTCTGCCCTCCCTAATGGTGACCACAGTCTTCACGGTTTCCCCACCAGAAGTTGTCAACCATACAGGAACCTTCAATTGATATTTCTTGCCTGTTTGAACAATATCGCCTTCGACCTCATATTTTCCATCCACTGAATTCGTGGTAACGTTCTCCCAAGACAACTTTGGAAGCCCAGCTTGACGTACCCACTGATCGAAGAACCACTTTAGGTCTCGGCCGGATGTTTTACTGATAATGCGTTCGAAATCTGGCCAAGAAGCAGCGTTGCCCGAGAAAAGAAATTCTTCTCGAACCTGTCGCAAACACTTCTGCAACATATCAAACCCCAGCTCTTCCTCAAGGGCCTGCATAACTAGCCCCCCTTTTTGGTAGCCAACCATGTTCACACTGGCATTCAATGCATCGAACGACTCCGACATAGAGATGGAGGAAACTAAAGTGTCCAGACCCGGTACCGATCTTTGCCAATAGACTTTGTCTCTCGCTGGAAAGCTCGTCGCTGAACCTTTACCCCGACGGTAAAACACACTCTCGGAGTAGGTCGCAAGTGATTCATTTGAAATGTCATTAAGGTATGTGTTCGGAACGAACCCACCCCACCATGTATGACCCCATTCATGTGGATTGTCTCCCGGAATTATCCCGCCACCGTACGTTGTGAAACTGTATGCTTCAAGTGCACCTGGCCAACCAGGCTGATGGGTCTCGACGATTGTAAACTTGTCCCAGAGATAGGGTCCCCAGAGCTTTTCGAAAAGTCGGAAGGATGCATCCATCAATTCGGTCTGTTTATTGCCCCGAATAGGATCCGGCTTAGGTAGGTATACGCGATAGGTTCGCCCACCAACGGTGCGCTGATATATGCTGTATGGGGCTGCATCCAGCGTGAAATAGACCGTGGGTACAGTCATTTTAAATTTAAAAGTCTGATTGGCGCCATTTACAGTTTTGCCAAGTTCGTTGCCCTGTCCGATCGCCGTCCAACCCTGGGGCACTGTCACAGAGACAGAATGCGTCGTTGGAAGTCTCCCGATAGTCGGATACCAATACGCCGTTAGTACGACCTCTTTATTCGTTATGAAATTTCCTACAAACATGTCTGGATGAACGGCGGACCCGGAATATGCCAAATTCAGCTTGAATTTGTTTCCAGCTGGCGCAGTGGTAAATACGACACCGCCAATCTGCTTGAAGGTCACCGGTCCCGTTGCAGACTTAATACTTGTGACTTTGAAATCTGCGGAGATTCTGAATTGCAAATGCGTGGACGACGGAGTAGTTCGCTCAACCGAAAGATCATCCGTAAATGTACCAAAATTCTTAGTGAGATCAAATTTAACGTCGATAACGTGGTCTCGAAGGCGAAATCCGTTGGTCTCCGTCTCCGGTATCTCAGGACCAATCTTCCATTCACTGCCGATTTTTACCAGTTTATGAACGTGGTCACCCATGCTCTCGGCGGGCTGATTTGCCCAAATGACGGCGAGCCACTCATTTGACGACGGTGGATTAACAACTTGTACCCGCCAATTCCTCTTCACTATCCCACCAAAATTCGCGCCCGGTCGGTCATTCCATGAAAAAACTGTGTGTGGATTGCCAACCGTAGTAGATTTTAACTCATCCCACTTATTTCCATTAATTGCAGTTGCGATTGCCGGCAACGAATCTTCAAATTTCTTGGATGGCGTCTGAGCAGAAGCACTCATAGGCAGTAAGACGGTTGACATCCATATGTATCTTGTAAGTCTCAATTAATTGCTCCTTTAGTAAGCTCTGTTACCAGTTCATTCGCTTGCCTAAAATCATTTTGACAATCATATGATCTGTCGAGGAAGTTAGACCAAACCCAACGCCAAAGTTGAACTCCAGATCTGGTGCGATATTCAGATCAATCGATGGAAATAACTGTTGGGACCGTTGGCTCCACGGGTCAAATCCGCTCAGTGGACCGTACGACCCGTAGTACTCTACGCCCAAACTCACCTTTGGTGTCACATCTATGCTAAATTTCACATTTGGAGAGAATTCCCAGCCCGCTGACGCACCGCTCCCATGCAATGATTTCTCCAAGGCAGGATTGAAGCCGAGATAGTACTTGCCCCACTTTTTGTCTAGAATTGGACGAAGTTCGTATGTCCAACTGTCTTCAGCGAACTTGCCTTGTAAGTATCCAAATTCCTGAGAGATGCTAAATCCGAATGGCCATTTATACGACTCCGGTACTGAGAATCGGGGCCTAATGTGTGAACCAGCTATCTGCCATCCATAGGAATGTTGCGCCGCCATGAAGAGATAGAATCCGCACTCAAAGAAGTGGTTAAATCCGTGTGTGATCTCAAGCGTTTCGTGAAATGCATCTTGTGTAGGCAATACACCGTTGATCGTTGTTGTTGTTCCGCGTAAGGTGTAGTTGCTGTGCAATTCAATCATGGTATGTTTTGGCTCTACCAGATCAGATCCATAAACTTGAATCTCATAATTCGCTTGAGCCAAGGTTGGCGATACGTTTGCCAATAAGACGTAAATAATTAAGACAACTGATCTTGCGAGATTTTTCACCGGATGTTACTCCAATTATCGATTTTTGATGGTTTAGGCATATAAACGATTATGATCTGTGACAAAGATCTTCGCAACGGGTTGTGAAAGGTAAACTCTGGAAGATATGACTTTTGCAAACGCGGACGTTAGGACAGCAATACTCAATGACAAACGATTTCCTCAAAGTTGCAACCATCAAGGGCACTGAAGAGTTCCAACAGTATCTATCTACCATCGGGATCGACTTGCCGATGGATCAATTACCATTAAGCTCGTTAGAATCCCCAATTGCGATGCCTATCGAGCTTTTTGGCAAAACTGCACCAAACAGATTTGCGATTCACCCGATGGAAGGGTGGGACGGAGCTCTTGACGGTAAACCCACCGAGAATACATTTCGAAGGTGGAGACGGTTTGGTGACGGTGGCGCGGGTCTAATCTGGGGCGGAGAAGCTGTCGCAGTTCGACCTGATGCCAGGGCAAATCCGAACCAACTTTTGATGAACGCTCAGAATCGATCCAGCTTTGAGGCACTGCGCTTGTCGCTACTCGACGCTTATCGCGAGACCAATGGTAGCGGCTCTACTCCTGTAGTCGGACTTCAGTTAACTCACAGTGGAAGGTTTAGCCGACCAAATCTTGACGGCAAGATGGAGCCGAAAATTCTCTATCGACATCCCATTTTAGATGCAAAGTTTACCATTCCATCCGGGTTGCCATTATTAACTGACACTGAAATTGCAACTTTTGTTGAAGACTTTGTAGACGCTTCCGTACGTGCTCAGGAATGCGGTTATGACTTCGTCGACATTAAGCACTGCCATGGTTATCTTGGACACGAATTCCTGAGTGCCTTCACCCGACCCGGTCCTTACGGCGGCTCATTTTACAATCGGACACGCTTCATGAGAGAAATTGTCTCTGGCATTCAACGTGATGCACCTCGGCTGGGCATTGGTGTTCGATTAAGTGCTTTTGACCTAGTGCCCTATGAGGCCGATATTCTTCAGGCACTTCCAGGTCACCCAGGCCCGGGCCTCCCAGTAAATTACTGCGATGCTATGCCATATGTGTATGGATTCGGAATCAACTCCGACCAGCCGACAGAATATGATCTCGCCGAAACTGTAGAATTTCTACAATTGCTTGCTGAACTAGGAGTGGGAGCAGTAAATTTGTCCGCTGGAAGCCCCTATTACAACCCTCACATTCAACGACCTGCACTCTATCCACCATCAGATGGTTATGCACCTCCCGAAGATCCTCTTCTCGGGGTTGCCCAACAAATCTACGTTGTAAAATATCTGAAGCAACTTTTCCCGCAAATAACCATGGTGGGCTCCGGTTACACCTACCTTCAAGACTTTTTGCCAAATGTTGCTCAGGCGGTAGTTCGAGAAGGATGGGTAGACTTTGTAGGCCTCGGCAGAATGGCACTTTCTCACCCTCAATTGCCCAGAGAAATACTGTCTGGCGCACCAGTTTCACGCAAACTGGTATGCAGAACATTCAGTGACTGCACGACTGCCCCAAGAAATGGGCTGATTTCTGGCTGTTATCCCTTAGACCCGCATTATAAACACAGTCCCGAAGCACAAGCGCTAACAAAAATGAAAAAGCAACTCAGTGCCAAGGCAACAGATTAACTGAAAGCGGATTTAGGTGTGAAAGCCGCTCATATACCTAATGCACCTTAGCGAGATTTTGGCGATTCTATTTTTAGGGTCACGGGTGGAGCAACATTTGGAACCCCACCCTCAACTCCTGCCGTCACATAGATCAGACGGTTTTGGGCTTTGACCCAAGGCTCACAATAGAGAGTAAACTCCCGCTCGTTTTCCGTCTCATTCACCAGAACTCCATTCAGACCTATGTTCATGACGCGAACACCGAATGGCAAATTCTTAACTTCAATAGGAACACGCAGCCCAAAGCTACCACGCCTTTCAACATGGGCTCGCATGACTGTAGTCTCACCAGGGCGTATCTTGACCACCGACCTATCAACATCGACGTCCAGATCCGCGGGAGGTAAAACCGTAATTGGGCGCACACTGTTTTCGGGATACAGCGTATGGGAGACGGTCTTACCGTTAACGATTGCGGTGGACTCCACGACGATTTCTCTAGTTGCTTCGGCCAAAGGAGTGACTGCTTCTGACGAAGCCGAAATCACGGACGTTGCAGTAGTCTCTCCCGCCTCAATTATCGCTGTAGTTGCATGAAATCCAGCAGGCAGCCCTTTAAGTTCCACAGTAATTTGACCGTCAAACCCATCGTATCTCTCCGCCTCAACATTGATCAGTGCAGCTCCATATCGAGGGATATTTGGTCTTGACGGGCTTATGCTGACACTAAAGTCCCGCCGAGGCGGATGTATCGCAAGTCTGTAGAAGCTCCCTTCCGAAACCGTTCCACGTGCGTCCGATAGCCGAACGAAGTAATCGTCATCGGCTGGAGCAACAAAATCAATGCGAGAATCGCGGCCGTACAACGGACCACCGTCATCGTTTTTGTAATATGCGTGAACCAGTGGGTATCCATTTGGCGAAAACTTACTACCCGGCGGGTGTACTTCAACTTTGTAAACTGACTGCCCGAGACTATGGAATTCTGGAGTGGCACCTAAATATCCGAGCCGCGCCCCCCGAAAAGAGCGAAAGAAGATGTCGTCATCAGGCCCCTTTGGCAGAGTCTGAACTCGTGCAATGTCACGACCGATCATTATGTAGTCGTTCAGATGAAAGTCATCCCAGGTCAAAAGCCGCATTGCAGGATTCGACGAATCGCGGTCGTTTAGTGTGGACTCTGTTTGACTGACCGCCCTCAGAACAGCGCTCTCAACAGGGTCACCATTTGAATTCACAACTTCTATGCTCGAATCCAAAGGAGAACCGAGCCTACCGGCCATAACTTCAATAACAAGAGGCACACCACGACTGGCATGAAATCGATAATAATGGCCGAAGAGCTTTCCATTGCGTGTAGCACATGGAAGCATGCCATTTACTGTAACAGGTACAGTTACCTTCTGAGCGCGCGACAATTTAGTGTTGTCGTCATTCCCGATAACTTCCGGGTCTGCTCCGACAGCGATCTTGCGCGTTAGCCAAATAGGTTCCTTCAATTGCGGCAATTGGACAGTAGTCGTTGCCCCCCAGTTCCCTAATTGACCCGATTGAATCTTTACTGACTTCGCACCGCCGAGATTGAAACCCTCAATGCGCACGTCTGTTTCAGTTCCTGCACGTATCCCGGCGGGAGATACATGGGTGACCATGGGGAATTTACCGATATTGAATCGGTAGAAAACATCACCGCCGCCAGCGCCTTCAAAATCCTTTAACTCCACAATGTAGCTGCCCGATTTCTCAAATCGATAGCCTACGACGACATCTGGAGCCCCCGGGACGGTTCTCTTTTCAACTAGTAGTGTCCCAGTCAAGTCGTACACAGAGACAATGGGCTGTAGCCGAGATCTTATACGCTGTGCTATGACTTCAAAAACAATCTCATCGCCCTTTTGGGCATCAAACTTAAAGCAATCCACGTCTCCGGGACTGTTCAGTGAGCCCGCAATTGTAGTCGGAGTCGAGATCTTTTGTGCGAGTATAAGAGTGTTGTTGGGTTCAACCTCGGCGGTGACATTCCAGTCGCCTACTGCAAAGGGTACAGCTCCAGTCGAACCAAACGGCGACTGGACGTAACAACTATGAACTCCGATCCGAGCATTCTTGCCGATAATGGCATCTACTCGAACAACACCGCCATTCGGATCTGCAGGTTCAACAATGATGCCGGAGATTGCTGGATCATCGAAAAATACTGCGGAAGAGTTACTGATCCTATCTCCAGACAAAGTTAATCGAACGGTTTTCCCGCGTTGCATGCCATTTGGACTGACAGTTCCCAACGAAGCGTTGAGATACGTCGCTCCTGTTGGAGCCATGGGCCTCTTATAAGCCACAGCTTTACTAACCAAAGGCTGCTCAATCGGCTTTTTCACAAACTTTTGGTCATCCTGCCTTCCGCCATTGCCAACTCCGATGGGACTCGCCGCAGAGATCTTTATAGGAAAATACTCCCCATCACGCGTTCCGGCAATTGCCTGCTTTCCTCTTCCATCTACGCTAATAGTAGTCGGCCATTGCTTCATCTTGGGGTAAGCATGCTCTTCTGCCAAATCGGCGGACGACCACTGTTTGATGGTTCCATCTTCACTGGTGGTTAGGATTGAGGCTCCTCCATTGGCATATGCGACTCGCAAGATTGGTCCAGAATGCGCCAATGCCGCTCTGCTTAGGACACCACTGACTTTATTGATTCGCCAGGTGCGCAGTGTTTTATCTACGCCTCCGGCTACAACCTGCTGATTGTCCTGTCGAAATGCTACCGAGTTTAATTCTGCTGTAGATTCGTTCAGAGTGTACAACCGCTTTCCCGAGGCAACATCCCAAATCTTCACAGTCCTATCTGACCCTGCCGAGGCGAGAAGGGTACTATCCCCTGAAAATGAAACCGCATTTACGGCATCGGTGTGGTCACGGAACGTGCGAAGATTAGTTTTTTTTGTTGCAACACTTGATGCAGGAAGCGACCAAACGGAAACATCATGATCATAACAGGAGGCAGCGAGGTACTTTCCGTTCGGACTGAAAGCAAGAGAGTAAATGAGATCCGTAGGACCGGACAATTTCCAAGGCATTTGCTTCACCGCATAGAGAGCATTGAGCTTCACCCACGAGATGTTCCAAATCCAAATCTCACCAGATTTGCCAGCAAGCCCGCACGCCACTGCAAGCAACTTGCCATCCGGGCTAAATTTTATGTCGGTAACAGTGCCCGGGTGGTTATCAAATTCTGCGAGAACAACATTTGACACCGATTTCAAACGAACTTTGGCGCCAATTCCACTTGCGATTACCTGTCCATCGGCTCTATAAGCCACTATGGTAAAACCGTGTCGTTTTGAGGGAGTGTTGCGACGTTGAGCATAAGTGGTGGTGCCAAAAATCCCAAACAGTAACATTGCTACAGTCATGGTAATCAAGGCGGATGTTCGCAACATTGAAAACTCCTGTATTGAGTCAAAACTCAAGATTGGAATTCGAACTCGCAATCGGATAGAATTGAGGTTTGATTACGCCGTCAAGGAACTAGAATCCTGTCTCAACTAAAATGGAGACAAATCCAAACCCAAATCAAGAGAAAACGCGAATTGCTGACTTCCGCCAGCAATCCGCCTTACTTGATTAGTGAAAAACTCAGACCGTAGTACATTTCTCGGTTTAGGTTATAGAACTTGGCATTGAAATGATTACTGAGCGGAAGCGCCAAGGAGGCATTTATGTGATGAGCAACTATTTCAGCGTTGAGCTGCGCTCCAAATGCCAACTGGGTCTGGATGCCGCCGAATGGACCACCAAGATGGCTGGTTCCATAGCCGAGAGTCACTTTGAAGTCTTTGAAGATTTTTTCCTGGGAGGTACTAAGGCGAATAGTCTTCGTCATAACGAAATATGCTGACCTACCGTCTAGCCCGGACCGCAATATATCTTTTACGCCCACTGAAAAAGCCGGTGCCAGATCCGCGAATGCATTTCCTGTAAGTGAATATTGCGCACTAAGAGCATTTCGCTGATTTCCACGCGTAATGAACCTTTGAGCCTCCAGTTCCAGACCGATTACTTGTTGAGGCATTCCGATATTCACCCACTCCATATTGGTCGCGAAATCCTTCATCGCTGCCAATCCTTCGAGCTTTATTGAGTTAGGTGGCACTATTAAACCACTGGGAGCGATTACATTCCGGTCAGCGTGCGCTAGCGACGGTAGGAGGCTCACTGAGATTAAACCTAATGCGACTCCAACTTTGATACATTTTTGCATCACCGAGAATTTCTCTGTCAATGAGGTCACTCCTAGAATTTAGCGGTCATTACTGGTGTGTTTTTGCATGGAGACGATAGACCGCCCATGAAGCGCTTGATTCGTATTATCGCCTCGGAAAGTTGATCAATATTTGTGGCATAGGAGCAACGAATATATCCTTCACCCGATGGTCCAAAAGCACTTCCCGGAACAACGGCCACTCGCTCTTGTTCTAGAAGCGCCTCTGCAAATTCCATAGATGTTAGACCTGTTCGCCGAACGGACGGAAACGCATAAAAGGCGCCATCGGGCTCGGCGCACTCAAGACCAGCTTCTCTGATTCCTTTGACGAAGAATGCCCGCCTTTGGTTGTACTCTTCTACCATTTTACAAACATCCGCCTCACAATTCTTGAGAGCTTCTACTGCTGCGATCTGCCCAATGGTGGAAGTAGAAAGCATCGAATACTGATGAATCTTCAACATATTCTGGATAATTTGGCGGG
>CAISOI010000576.1 GCA_903886985.1 uncultured Chthonomonas sp. | reverse complement strand
ATTTCGTCATCTTTCTTTGTTTCTAAAGAAGTGCCGGTTTCGCTCTTCGCGACAGCATCGCGAACACTGGCTGCAGAACTAGACAGCATATAGGCACCCGGTGCCCATCTCGGCATTTGAAGTTTAACTACCGACGCGTTCTTTGTAGGAATCACTATCGCAACTTCCATACGCTTTTCCGTGGCGTTCGGAGTGATCGTATAGTGAATTCTACTATCGGCGCTGAGAGTAGGAGCCAGACACAACATAAGCCCGATTGAATAAAGGGATGATTTCATATAACCTCCAAAGTCGACTGCACACTGCACAATGACAGCACACAATAATTTCATACTTCTGAACTTTCTTCTTAGCCATCCGTAACTCCTCCCGAGACCCACTAATCGAGTATTGGGTAAGGTTGTTTTTCGTAGTTTCTCAGTGTCCTTTATGGGCTGCAACGTTTCAAATAGAGTAAAATTGCTTTATCTTGTGTTAGAAGACAGGCAGTATCCCATATATTGTGAAATATTTTGTTTGAGTCTATTGACATTCCATATATGGACTGCTAAT
Organism: uncultured Chthonomonas sp.; assembly: GCA_903886985.1. Taxonomy (GTDB): domain Bacteria; phylum Armatimonadota; class Chthonomonadetes; order Chthonomonadales; family CAJBBX01; genus CAISOI01. The sequence continues at coordinate 3,613 of CAISOI010000576.1, read as the reverse complement.
ATTAGCCGAACACTATATGTTGTGTAGAATTGGTCTCGCGGAAAGGCCACGTACCGATGCGATGCCCTTTTTGTGGCACGAATGATGATAAGGTTCTCGATTCGCGAGAGTCGCAAGATTGTGATTCAATTAAGCGGCGGAGAGAATGTAAAGCCTGCGGCAGACGATTTACAACGTTTGAGCAGATTGAAGAGTTATCAGTTTACGTCGTGAAAAGTAGTGGTCGCAGGGAAGCATTCAATCGTGAGAAGGTACTTCATGGAATGCAACTAGCGTGCAAAGGCAGACCCGTCAGCTCGGAGACTCTCGCTCAAACGGCAGAAGATATCGAACGTAGATTATTCAATCGTTTGGAGCGTGAAGTGAGGGCGGACGAAATTGGTGAGATGGTGATGGACGCGCTGAGGCACATCGATCAAGTTGCTTATGTGCGATTCGCATCTGTCTACCGTCAATTCGAGGACGCGGCTCAGTTTCGAGAAATCGTAAACATGCTCAGGAAGCGATCAAAGAGTTAGTCGGGCAATCTGTCTGTTACTGCAAAGTTTGAAACGGTTACGAAGTTCGTGTATCCGTGAATTCGTAGATCCTTGATAATCCTGCGGTTGGATACTCACAGCACTGAATCATTTATGTAGCTCGTTGTAATATGGTCGCAAGACCTCATTTGTCATACCATTTTTTTTTATTATGTCCGTGAGGACAAGCCCTCTTACAGGTGCCAATAAAGCACGCAGGAGTACTCCCAATATGCAAGATTCATCAAATATGGATGCCGCAGCCGTCGCCACGGAAGTTGTTAATTCCACTCCCGACGTTGAAGTATATGGCACTGGATATGCCCCATTGCGAATTCCAGGCAAACCAAAGTCTCCCGGCTTAAAGATTGCTCGCAAGTTTACCGAGCCAGGGGAAGATGTTTGGGAGAGCGTGGAATGGGAGAAGAGAAGCGCAATCATTACGGGAGAAAAGGGCGACATCGTTTTCGAACAAAATGATATTGACGTTCCGAAATTCTGGACACAGCTCGCAACGAATGTCGTAGCTTCAAAGTATTTCCGAGGACATCTTGGCTCTCCAGATCGGGAGAAGAGTGTTCGCCAACTGATTCAGCGTGTCTCTTATACCATTGCTGACTGGGGTAAGGCTCAAAAGTACTTTGCATCCGATGAAGATTATCTGGCATTTCGAGACGAATTGACCCACATCCTGCTTCTTCAAAAGGCAGCGTTCAACTCGCCTGTGTGGTTTAACGTTGGCCTTCCAGATCAGCCACGTCCTCAATGCTCAGCCTGTTTCATTAACTCCGTTGACGATACTATGGACAGTATTTTGAGGCTCGCTCGCACTGAAGGGCTTCTCTTCAAATTTGGGTCTGGTACCGGCACGAACCTGTCGCCGCTAAGATCCTCCCGTGAAAAACTGCAGGGTGGAGGAACCGCCTCTGGACCAGTTTCATTTATGCGTGGGTTTGACGCTTTTGCTGGAGTCATCAAAAGTGGTGGTAAGACACGTCGAGCTGCGAAGATGGTCATATTAAATGTTGACCACCCGGATATCATGCCGTTCATCACCTGCAAGGCTGATGAAGAGAAAAAAGCGTGGGCACTTATTGATGCAGGGTACAGCGGAAGTTTTAATGTCCCCGGTGGAGCTTATGATTCTGTGAGTTACCAGAACGCTAACCACTCGGTGCGTGTTACGGACGATTTTATGGAAGCCTACCTTAACGGCAAAGAGTGGCAAACAAAGTCCGTTAAAGGTTCTGAAGTTGCAGGAACGTACAGGGCCGAAGAGCTGATGCGTTCTATCGGTGAGTCTGCTTGGATTTGCGGTGATCCTGGTATGCAGTACGATACAACGATCAACCGATGGCACACCTGCAAAACGACGGACAGAATTCATGCGTCGAATCCATGTTCGGAATATATGTTCTTAAATGATTCTGCATGTAACCTAGCGTCGCTGAACCTGATGAAATTTAGACGAACCGGTACGAATGGGCTAATGGAGTTTGACGTCGATTCCTTCCGCCATGCATGTCGCATTGTCTTGACAGCCCAAGAAATCCTTGTTGATAACGCCAGCTATCCAACAGATCGGATTGCTCAAAACAGCCATGATTACCGGCCACTGGGGCTTGGCTATGCAAACCTTGGTGCATTATTGATGTCTCGAGGTGTTGCGTACGACAGTGATGAGGGTAGAAAGCTGGCTGGAGCTATTACGGCTGTCATGACCGGCGAGGCTTATCATCAGTCAGCAATCATTGCGAGAGATCACGGTTGGACGTTCTCTGGCTACGATAAGAATCGAGAATCATTCTTGGATGTGATGCGCCTGCATCGTGCAAGTGTCGAACACATTGAGGAACGATTCGTTCCAAAGGATCTAATGGCAGCGGCACGGGAAAGCTGGGACAACGCTATAGCCAAAGGTGAAAAGTATGGATATCGCAATGCTCAAGCAACCGTTTTGGCACCAACTGGCACAATTGGTTTCATGATGGATTGTGATACGACTGGTATTGAGCCGGATATCGCCATCGTAAAATATAAGAGTCTGGTTGGCGGCGGCATGATGAAAATTGTTAATAACACCGTCCCGGAAGCGTTGGCACGCATCGGTTACAATCCGGTTCAAGTTCGTGAGATCCTCGATCATATCGACAAGAACGATACGATTGAAGGCGCCCCGGGACTGAAGGAAGAGCATTTACCTGTTTTTGATTGTGCCTTCAAGCCCGGAAACGGGAATCGGTCGATCCATTATATGGGCCACATCAAAATGATGGCGGCAGCTCAGCCGTTTATTTCTGGGGCTATCTCAAAGACAGTCAATATGCCTGCTGAGGCGTCCGCAGAAGAAATCATGGAAGTTTACGTTGAAGGTTGGAAAATGGGCCTCAAAGCCATTGCGATTTACCGCGACGGCTCAAAGCGAACTCAACCTCTGAATACGAAACGGACAGATAAGGTTGCGGAAAAATCGATCGAAACGACAACCATTACGATTCCTATCCTGAATGAAGCACGCCCTGTTCGACGTAAGTTGCCTGACGAGCGAAAGTCGATTACGCACAAGTTCAGTATAGCGGGACACGATGGATACATTACGGTTGGTACCTACGACGATGGAACACCCGGCGAAATTTTCCTGACAATGTCGAAAGAGGGCAGCACCATTTCTGGGCTTATGGATACCATTGCAACGATGACCTCGCTGGCGTTGCAGTATGGTGTTCCATTGGAAACCTTGGTCAATAAATTTGGGCACATGCGATTTGAGCCGTCCGGTATGACGCCGAACCCAGAGATCCGGTTCGCAAAGTCGATTCCAGATTACATTTTCCGATGGCTTGGAATCAAGTTCGCGCCTCACGCTGCCGTTAACACTGAGGATAATTCACTCAGTGGCTCCACCGAAGTTACAGCATCTGTTCTCGATGTTCCAATCAGTGCTGTAGCACAGTCGAATGCGTTCACACTTAAAGAAAAAGAGGTCTTTCAGAATAGCGCGGATGCTCCAGCCTGTGCAGAATGTGGCTCTTTAATGGTACGCAATGGTGCATGTTACAAATGTCTTAATTGTGGGTCCGTGTTTGGATGTTCCT
>CAISOI010000575.1 GCA_903886985.1 uncultured Chthonomonas sp. | reverse complement strand
TAATTGTGTGGTTGGCTGAAATCGCTGAGAATTGATAACTGCTTACTGCGCCAACGGGAGAACCGTCAACGAGGACATTGGCGATGTGGTAACCGGTATTAGCCGAGAAGGTAAACATCGGACTGGAACCGTAATTATTAGAACCAGTTCCTGATGGAGAAATAGAACCATTACTACCTGCTGTCGCGGTGATGGTGTAGGTATTGATGGAGAAAGAAGCGCTAATTGTGTGGTTGGCTGAAATCGCTGAGAATTGATAACTGCTTACTGCGCCAACGGGAGAACCGTCAACGAGGACATCCGCAATGTGATAACCAGTATTCGGCGTGATGATGAAAGTTGGTGTGGAACCATAATTCGCGCTGTTTGGACCAAGAGGGGAAATCTGTCCTCCACTTCCAGCGCTGGAGGCAATTGTGTAACTGTTGATTGCAAAAGAGGCACTTATCATGTGGCTGGCTGAAATATTGGAGAATTGATAACTACTGACTGCGCCAACTGACGAACCATCCACCGTCACGTCGAGAATGCTGTATCCGGTATTTGGAGAAATGGTAAATGTTTGCGAGCTCCCATAATTTTCATTTGTGATACCGAGGGGCGAGATTGTTCCATTTCCTGGTGTGCTCGACAAAATGGTAAAAGTATTTAGGGCAAAGTTAGCAAAAATGGTGTGATTCGCAGCAAGGGCTGTGAAGAGATATGTCGAAACTGCACTTACAGATAGGCCATCAACAAGAACATCCGAAATGTGGTAACCGCTGTCCGGAGTGATTGTGAATGTTGGAGTGTCTCCAAAAAATAGATTATTAACTCCGACAGGGGAAATGGAACCGCCAAGAGTGGCACTCGATGTCACGGTATAGGCATTAATGGTCCACTGTGCATAAAGTGTTACTGGTGCCGCCCCAAGAGTGAAGGTGGCACTTGGTGCATAAGGCGTTCCGTTGCCATTTGCTAAGGTATTCCAATTATTGAATGTGTAGCCCGTTTTAACAAGCGATCCGGTATTACCAAGAACTGTGATGGTGGAGCCGAAAGCATGAGGAGAGGATCCATCTACGGGAGCGATTCCTCCCGTTCCACCGTTACTAACATAAGTCACGGAATAAACGTTGACTGTCCACTGCGCAAAAATAGTGACATCGCCGAAAGGAGTTGGCGGTGCGTAGCTTGAACCCAGAGCACTTCCACCAGTTGCAGCTGTAAACCATCCGACGAAGGTGGAGCCAGTCAAGGTAGGTGATGTCGTTGGAAGAATGAAGAGTGAACCAGACGTGTAACTGGATGCTCCACCTGATTCACCGCCCCCGCCTTGGTCGACGTAGGTAACTGAGTACGAGATGGCACTCCACTGTGCAAAGAGAACCACGGCCGCAGCTGCGATTGAAAATGTGGCAGCAGGTGCGTACGAAGTTCCGGTGCCATCCGCTTTCGTATTCCAATTGTTGAAGGTATATCCGGTGCGCACCAATGATCCAGTATTTGCTAAAACCGTTACAACGGACCCGCTGGCATATGGAGTAGTTCCATCCAAAGGAGCGGTTCCGGCAGTAGCCCCGTTGGGATCGTAAGTGACCGAATACGTCGTGGAAAAGAAGGTGAATCCAGTTTTTGTCCCGGATCCCGCGGGGTTGGTGACTGCAATAGTTCCAGATGTTCCAGCGGCCACCGTTGCCGTGATGCTTGTAGCGCTAGTCACGACATAGCTACTTGCAGCAGTTCCACCAAAAGTCACCGCAGTGGCGCCCAGGAAATTGGTTCCGGTAATTGAAATTCTGGTTCCGGTGCCTCCGCTGGTCGGTGTAAAACTGGTAACCGTTGGGGCTAAATAGAGCGTAAAGGAGCCAGAAGTAATTGCGCTTAATCCAGACAAACCTGTAGGCGTGAAAGCTAGGGCGAAAGCACCAGTTCCATTAATTCCGAGGCTTGAATATGTCGCGACGCCGGCCGAGAAGGTCACGGTGGATGTACCTATGATGCTTCCTGTTCCAGTCGCGATTGTCGCCGCTAAGGTCGGAGCCGTCGTCGGAGTCACCGTGTTGTTGTTCGGATCCACTATTCGAATTACGGGTTGGGTCGAGAACGCTACATTGCTAGTAGTGCCATTTGGCGCGGTTGTAATCTGCAGGGTTGTTGGAACAACTGAAAATGTTGAATTGATGCCTGTTAAGAGTGCTGGTGTAAATGAAAGTGTCGACGAAGCTGCTGAACCTTGAATACCCAATGTCGAGAATGTCGCCGTACCGGCCGAAGCCGTAGCAGTCGCCGTACCAATAAGCGCTCCACCACCGCTGACGATCGCCGCAGTAACCACGGCGGTAGAAGCAGTTAATCGACCATTTGCATCAACTATTCGAACCACCGGTTGAGTTACAAATCTGACGCCATTCACAATTCCGACCGGGGGCGTTGAGAGAATGGCTTTACTTGCAGCTCCAACAGCAGTTTCTTGCGTCTCCGATTGAGAGGGAGGTGATGAGACTGAAGTGCCACCCGCTCCGGTTGCTGTAACAGTAAATGTGTATGCGGTGTTATTCGAGAGTCCTGTAAAACTACAAGTGAGCGATGCTGTCGCAATACATCCAGCGGGGGGAGCTACCACAGGCGAAGATGTCACAGTGTAAGAAGTCGCGCCAAGGACAGAAGTCCAAGCGACAGAGGCCGTAGTCGTTGCCGTGCCCCATGCGCTCACATATGTAGGAGCGGCCTGAGTTCCTCTATAAATTGTAATTGTGTATTTAGAGGTAGAAATGGTGTCGGCAGCCGTCACCAAAATATCCACTGTGTTTGTGCTGGGACTCGCGGATAATGTTAATGTTCCAGAGGCTGTCCCTGATGCGACTACTGAGTAACCACCACCGTTCACCCGTACTTGGATGCTAGCGCCGGCATTGGTTCTCGTTGGCGTAACAGTTAGCGAACTGGTGGCTGAAGAAACACCAAATGCATATTGAGTTCTGGTCGATGCAAAACTTGGAGATAAAGTACCCGTGCTCACTGTTAGCGCGCTCAGCGTGGAAATATTGCTTGCAGCAAATGCATTTGGAACTGGACTAAGTATCCCAATGAGTAAACCCAAACTTGCGATGGGAACTAATAGTTTCTTGATCCTCCGAGTTTTCGGAATGTTCATATACGCATTCCTTTTCTCTCGGTGAGCACGCTCAGTGGGTCGAATGTTTAAGTCCGCTTCTCGTCAGTAGGCCGTAATAGAAATGAATTGTAGGAATTATGAAGAGGATAGGCTGGGTTTACCACTCGCAATATCGTCACTTCATCTTCACATTTTGAGAACTAAATAATGGCAAATAAATACTTTGCTTAACGAGAAAAAATGCATTTGTTAAATGCAAAAGACCCTGTAGATGAAATATCTACAGGGTCTTTATGTTTACTGCTAACTTCTTTTGAACTCCCCTAAATTTTTGTGGGGTTATTCCTGCACGTTATTGCTTAATTATTAATTAATTTCCATTTACAGATGAAGAACCAGAATTCTCATTCTCGCTGATCGTCGTCTTCTGGATCTGAATCAAGAATTCAACGTTCGACTTGGTGCCCTTCATCTTGTCGAGCAAAAGTTCGAGAGCCTGCTGAGACTCCAAGGCATGCAATACCCGACGCAAGCGCCAGACGATATTGAGCTCCTCTTTGCCCATCAAGATCTCTTCCTTACGAGTACCAGATGCATCGACATCAACCGCTGGGAAGATGCGCTTATCTGCGAAGCGACGATCGAGTTTGAGCTCCATATTTCCGGTGCCCTTGAACTCTTCGAAAATAACTTCATCCATCTTCGATCCGGTTTCAACAAGTGCG
>CAISOI010000574.1 GCA_903886985.1 uncultured Chthonomonas sp. | reverse complement strand
TCGGGAATTGACCCGGGTTTTGAGAATAAAAATTTAAGTCCACTTCTACATGTTCATGAAGAAAAGGCATCACAGAAGCGATATATATTGATTTCTGAGCCGGAAATAAAAATTGCCGTCAGAGTATTGGCAATTGTGATTCAAATGTCGCCAAAAGTAATAAACTCTCTCGTTTTCTCTTTGAAAGCGTTTGCGACATCTTCTATGAAGTAAAAAGCAAGGTACAATGTTGTGATCATTCAAATTGCAAGTGCCATCTTCGGCGACGGCATTCAAACGCATATTGTGCGTTTTAATTCATAATTTGCAATCGAAGAATATAGGGGGATTTGGAAATGCTGCCGCGGCGAGTTCGTGCCAATCCGATCTTTGGTTGTTTCCATTTGCTTGTACTGTTTGAATTCGGTATCAGCAAAGCAGGACATGCCAACTGTAAAATACCTCGCTTCGACTCGAATCATTTGAGAAGGCATGCACTGTCTCGTGGACTTGACGGTGTCTAGACTGGCATCCTGCTTGGGAGGCCGGAGACAGGGGATGGATAGGGACGAGGTTTTTTTTCTATGTGTTGGCAATGTACTCGTCATTACATACAAATAGATTCAATTGCAATTAAGGACCTTGCCTTTTCGCAAGAATATGGTAGTATAGAGATAGTTATGCGGCAATCCAATCAGTGACTGTGTACGAAATGCTCTTTAGGACGTTCTTATGGGCGTATAAATGTCACAGAATGGATACTTCCCTCTCAATCTGGAGAATACCAGGGCCTACATAAAGAGAAACACTTGAACAATCGAATAACTCGCGCAACATTACCCAAGCTTTGCACCCTTTTCCTGTGCTTCTTTTCTCGATATTTCTAGTTCTCGCCCCAAATAGTCGGCAACCTCTCCGTACGCCGACTCGGTTCCCTGTTCTGCCAGCATCCACCCGTTAATCTTAGCCTTGTGTTCGCCACTGCTTGTCCCTTCAATCACCGTAAATGTAACTCGGCAATTTGCATGCTCTGTCACTTGAAAACTAAATAGCCAGTACAAAGATACGTCATGTGTCCAATGACCATCAACTTCCAACGGATCGCATTTGCACGTCTCGTTGCACTCTACACGAAAACGTCCCATATGCTCGTAGCTTTTAAGATGGCTTATGACGATGTCATTGGTCCTCGTTTTATTCTTCCTCGCTGTTCCTGTGTCATCCTCCATGATTGCCACTTGGCTTCTGCTATCCACTTGCATGACTGCCTTGGATCCGACTCTGGTGGCAACCCAGCCCCAGCGAGGGTAGGGCTTGATTTCTGTCGTATTGCCAACAGTCCGCTCATCGACAAACTCCCATCCATCCACTTCTACCATGGCATCTTTCATGCTTTCACCAAGCAGACACGACAATCCTGGGCGCTCGTAGTTTCCTTTGAGCATAGGACCCAGTATGGGAACTCTTGCAGCCTTTTCATCATCCACCGCAGACAACCCACGAAATTGCAAGTCTTCAGCCACCATCTGCAGCAATACAATCAGCATCTCTGACATGTAGGCATGCCCAGTACCGTCTTGCGGATGTATCTATAATATATTTGGTTGTTGATATGGTGAGTGACCTAAAATCGTTCACTAGCAATCTCTCCCAACTCACGTCATCATAGTAGAACAAATCTTCTTCGTTTGTCGTCTCTTCATTTCCACTTCGCCACACGTCTGCGCGATATCTGGATACATTCTCTGCCATCAGCTGATAAAATGCTGCCCTGATTGATAGTTGTGGCAATCCATAGTACTGCCCCAGCGTGTGATACTCCGACTCTATGGTGTGATAAAACGCAGCGAGGGTGTTGTCCCCACCCCCTGCGTCGTGCCAAGAGTAATAATGGTACAATACCACTGCTGGGGCGCTTTCCAGTCCTAGAACAGTTCGAATGAGACGCTCATACGCTTTCATCGTCGCAAATGTGACGGCATCATTGGGCGAATAATTACCGAGGGACAGTCGCTTCGAAGGAATTGGATCGTTGGCTGTGAATTCAATAATAACCAGATCTGCATCAGGAATCAATGTTTTAGCGCAGACCGAGGCCACTGCAGAAGTGATGCCGCTCATGGCAGCGTTTCGCAAGACGTGCTTTGGGTTGGGAAACGTCTCTTGAATCCATTGAAAAAACCGCTTCGCGTACGGATGATCGTAAATTGCACCTTGACCGATGGTAACGCTCCCACCAGACATGACTACGGTGACAGGTTGGCCCGAAAGCAGTTTGGCGACAAATCTCCGCAGGCGGTGGCGATCTCCCAACGTGTACACACCTCGGCGAAGGGCATCGTGGTCTGCGCTTGGTGTATATTCTAACAATTT
>CAISOI010000573.1 GCA_903886985.1 uncultured Chthonomonas sp. | reverse complement strand
TCATGTTGGCATTGGTTGATAATCAACCGCGCTTGCTTACTATGCCACAAGTGCTCAACCATTACATCGGGCACCGACGTGAAATTGTAACCCGCCGTACAAGGTATCTGCTGGGACAGTCGAAGCAACGAGCACATATCCTCGAAGGATTGCAGATTGCACTCGATTATCTGGATGAGATAATCCGAATTATTCGAGCCAGTGACAACGACTTGATTGCTCGTACCGAGATGATGACACGCTTTGGTTTGACGCAGATTCAGGCAGAAGCGATCCTCTCGATGCAACTGCGCCAACTTACAAGGTTGAACAGAAATCGCCTTGAAGATGAATACAAAGGCAAGCTTAAAGAGATTGGCAATTACGAAGACATACTATTGTCACCTGCTCGTATTACAGCAATCGTAAAATCAGAAATGAAGACGCTTCGGGATAAGTTTGGGGACGATCGTCGTACCCGTATTTTGAATACCGAAGCCGAAGAAATTGGTGAAGAGGATCTTATTCCAGAAGAAGATACTCTAGTAACGGTTACTCGTGACGGGTACGTCAAACGCGTGCCACTTGACACCTATCGCACTCAAAAGCGCGGTGGTAAGGGAATTATTGGTGCAAATACCAAAGAGGAAGATACAATTGAACACCTCTTCATGGCGAATACACATGACTATATTCTGTTCTTCACGAGCCGCGGTAGAGTTTACAAACTGAAAGCATATGAGGTTCCGCAAACCAGTCGTACGGCCATGGGTACTGCAATCATCAACTTGATCAATATTGAACCAGGAGATGTTGTTACAGCTACCGTCCCTGTAAAGGAACTGCAAAAGGCTACAGGTTTCATGCTGTTTGGAACTCGCAATGGTGAAGTCAAGCGCGTCAATTTGAAGGACTTTGCAAACCTTCGAGCCAACGGTCTGGTCTGTTTCGATATTGAACAGGACGATTCTCTCAACTGGGTTAAGCTGACTGATGGTACACAAGAAGCGATCCTTGTTACGCACGGTGGAAAATCGATTCGATTCAAAGAGACCAACGTTCCTGTCAGGGGTCGTCCCGCCGGAGGGGTTCGTGGTATCGAAATGCGCGATGCAAATGGTAAGCTCAAAGACTACGTGGTAGCGATGGATCTGGTAAGACCTACAAGTCAACTTCTCGTCGTGGGTGAACATGGAATTGGTAAACGAACCGACCTGAAGGACTATCGTGCACAGACCCGTGGCGGTAAAGGCATTCTCACGATGTCAATCACTGAGAAGACTGGGAACATTGTAGATGCTGTTGTCGTGGAGCCAGACGATCGGTTGATGATCATTACAAAGAACGGTATTACGATCCGAATGGAAGTTTCTGAAATTCGGTCCGCCGGCAGAAGCACTCAAGGGGTTCGCCTTATCAACCTCAAAGATAACGATGCAATCGCTTCCATCGAAAGATTGGCAAGAATGGAAGACGCCGAGATTGCTGGTAAGGCACCAGCTTCATTTGAAGGTGGCGACGAACAGGATGAACTTGTTCTCGAACTTGAGGGTGAACTGCCGAACATCGACTCGCAAGAATAAGTTGCTCGTTCGGTCAATAATTGTGCTCGCGGGAGATCTTCCTGCGGGCACTTTCTTTTGCAATGCCACCAACTTAGACCTGAAATTAAGACGTGGTAATATAGTCCCATTCACCATATTTAAGAGGCAGTAATGAAACCGTTTATCAGCTTGTGTTTGGTCGCAATATTAGGAAGTATAAGTTCGATTTGCCGGTCCCAATCCCCGGAAAAGGGCGATACTACGATCTATTTATATGATTCGAACTTGCCCCTCAAAGCTGAACTCAATGAGATCCCCGACAAACTCCCTGCCCAGACCGCGCTTCGTAAACGCTGGTATCTGAACTACCACAGTGTCCATAACGAGAAAGTATCTGCAATTTACACGGTCCCTCAAAAGGGCACAGCCCCGTTTCCGGCAATCATACTTCTCGCCGGATCCGGTGGGCACAAGGATACCGATTATGTTCGCATTGCATCTGACATGTTCTCCACGCTCGGTTTTGCCACACTTTCAATCGACGCACAATATCATGGCGACCGTTCGAAGCCAGGCAAGAGCGGTGATATTCATCTAATCGGTGATCCCGAAATGCGCGACGGATGGATCCAAACTGTAATTGATCTTCGACGTGCAGTCGACTTTTTGACGACACAAAAGAACATTTCTGCCCAGAAAGTTGGATATATGGGATTCAGTCAGGGTGGAATGATCGGAGGCACATTTATCGGTGTGGAAAAAAGAGTCGCGGCAGCCGTTTTGGCTATCCCCGGAGGCGGATTCGTTCAAGAAGGGAAACGGCGCGGTCTATATACAGACGCAACTGCTGAGACATTTTCAAAAAATGCGCTTATGACGGACCCGATTTACTTCGTTGCGGGTTTTGAAGGTCGCCCACTGTTGCAGCTTTCCGCAAAGAAAGACGAGCTGATCCCCAAAGAAATGTCCGAAGCACTCTTTAATTCGGCCAAGGAGCCTAAAGAACTCGTTTGGTTTAATTCGGGCCATGTTTTGCCGCCCAATGCGCTATTGGTAAACGTCCGCGGGTTCTTTCTAAAACACCTAGGCGCAAAGTAACTTTGTCAGGAGACGCTTCTTCCTTCGAAAGGAACGTCTCCTGTCCGCATTCCATTCATTTCCTTCATGGCACTTCGCCACATCATTAGCAGGATGGTTACTACCACACCAACGAATAGCCCCGTGTAAGCAAAATAACCCCAGTCCCAATATCTATACGTGTAATAGCTTATGCCGGCGGCAATCACGCAAAACGACATCGGCAGCATGTAAACGCCAATGGTCATGTCCCTCGCTTTTACTTCTGTAATGCCGATCCACATTCCAGTTACAACACAGAGTGACAGATAGATAAACGATAAAACGGTACCGAACAGCCATCCCCAGATAGCAATTAGCGGCGGAATTTCTCGCGCTAACAATACTGTCGGTATTATCGCTGTTACTACTAGCCCCAACCAAATCGTAAGCGACGGTAAAAGTGCTCCAACACAATGCCCCATTGCAACCCCGCGGGAAGATAAAGGCGTCAATAGTATAAATCCTAATGTGGACCGTTCTCTCTCGAACCGAAACGACTCAGTAATGATCTTGCTGACGGACCATGGCGCCAACATAGCACAACCGAAGAGAGCCGAGGTGAAAAGCATCATCCCGCCTGCCACGGATCCGGTTGCTATCGCTGGCATATTAGAAGCTGCATTTGGATAAATGATATACGAAGTGAATACTGGGAATATCATCATCGTAAATCCAAATGGAAAGACATATGCTAGAAACAGCCCCATAAAAGCGGCCACTATACTAACCCCGATCTGATCACTTCCAAGAGTGCCTGGTAAAATGCGTCGCGCGGAATAGAGTGCGACAGGATTGTCTGTTCGTTTGTTCAGGAACCGCAAAATCGCCGCGCCAATTTTGGATAGTGGCTTATCCCTCCACTCCGTCGCAGATAATCGAGGAGGCATTTGCGGCAGTACAATATCTCCTATAGGTGAATGAACTGGATCACCATGAGCAACGATGACCGACTCACTAATCTCAAACGATGGCATTTCAGCTTTGAACGGTGGTATCACAGGTTGTTCAGACTTTGCGCTTATTTCAAAGTCCATTGCCACGGTCCGGTTCACAAGAGTGGGGGTATAAATGGGTGGAAGTGGGTCACTCAGTAGCGAAGGTCTTGTTTCTTCAAGTGGCATTTGATCCAGAGCCTTTACCCGTATCTTTTGTGCCTCCCGCTCCTCTTGCACTCTCCATAACTCAAAGTACGATCTTTTCTCCAGCAGTATACTGATCCCGAATAAGCATGCCTGAAACAACACTACAACCCAGATGGGCGGAAAATGAACAATAGCGCCCGATGACATGACGTACGCCATGACGCTTTGGTTAGCGGCAAACAAGAGGGACAAAGGACTCAGTGAAGCAACCCAGACAATGCCAGGAATCGGAATCAATACAGCAAACAACGGAAGTATAAGAATGGAAGACCACCGAGACGAAGTTCCTGGACCAAATCTCACTGCGAAGCAAGTGGCGGCAACAATTCCGGGGATTAAGTTGTAACACACTTGCAACATTTCATGGGTGAAAACGGAGCGCCAAGAGACCAAACAAGATGTCAGAATCGCAATCAAGACCGGATAATAAGGACCAACAATTGAAAGTATCGTTGCCTTGATATCAGGTCTATCAGAACTCTTCAGCAAAGAGATTTTGCGTGCACGAACTAATGACCTCATGAAACAAAACGCGATCAAAACGTATATCGCAGCACTCAACGACTCACCTAGCGATCCGGTTGGATTTGGCCAGTATAAGTTTGGCGTGAATGCACCTTCTTTGAGCGGATCCCAACAATATCCGTATGCTGTTATCAGGAAGATGGAACCAATAAATCCGTTCCATGCACGCACTTGCGGTAACTCAGGGATATGTAGTAACTTTATTGTATCGGACACGCGCAGATAAAAGCTGGTTCGCCATGCACTAGTGATCTTTATCATTATGGAGGCAGGAAGGACGATGCACCAAGGAGGCAGCATAATTCCAAACCATGTATAAGG
>CAISOI010000572.1 GCA_903886985.1 uncultured Chthonomonas sp. | reverse complement strand
CGAGTGGCATGACAGAGCGCGTTTGGGGACTAACCTCGTATTCCATCGGCGTCGCCCGACATCATGGCAACGAGGGTACGTGGCGAGACGCCGAAGATGGAACACTTGGCAGAAACGCCATTGCACAAGGTTCTATTGACTCTACCGTCGCCATTCACGTTCCCCTGAACCGGACTGCAACTGCGTACTACTGGATTGCCGCCGGTCAAGATCAGGGTGAAATCCAGAAGCTAAACGAATTTGTGCGCGAACATGGACCTGAGACGGTTCTCAGACGCGTACGTGCCTACTGGAAACAGTGGGTATCCCACGATCACCCCCATACAGGTCTCCCCACGGATATCCGTGCTTTTTATCGCAGAAGCCTTCTCATAATGCGTACTCAGATCGACAACCACGGCGCGATACTTGCTGCGAACGATTCTGATGCGTTGGATTTTAGCCGAGATTCGTATTCTTACCTGTGGCCGCGTGACGGTGCATTGGTCGCACTTTCATTAGATATGGCGGGATATCATGACGTCTCGGAGAGATTTTTCTCGTTTGCATCGAAGCTGATCGCGCCTGGCGGATATTTCATGCACAAATACAATCCCGATGGCTCCGTCGGTAGTTCCTGGCACCCATGGGCAGGCGCGGACGGGATGGCGCAATTACCGATTCAGGAAGATGAAACTGCACTTGTGCTTTATGCGCTGTGGGAGCACTATGCCACTTGTAGAGATATTGATTTTGTCCGAACCTTGTATGCACCTCTCATTGAAAAGGCGGGAGACTTCTTGCTCGGCTTTCGAGATCTACGAACAGGCTTGCCTGAGCCGAGCTGGGATTTATGGGAGGAAAGACGGGGCGTCCTTCTATTCTCAGTAGCGTCAACTTGGGCAGGATTGCAGGCTGCGGCACGCTTTGCCGATATTTTTGGGGATGGAGAGCGCGCAGAGCGGTACAGAGTTGCAGCAGATTCCATCAAGCAGGCAGTAGAACAGCACCTATACAGTGAATCTCTTGGTCGTTTTGTTCGAGGGCTGTTTTGGAAAAACCGCGCATGGGAACAAGATGAAACGGTCGATAGTAGCCAGGCTGGTATCTTCTTGTTTAACATGTTCTCCCCGGATGACCCGAGAGTCATTAACACCGTCGATGTGATCAAAGAAAAACTCTGGTGTAAAACGGAAATTGGCGGCATTGCGCGTTATGAAAAGGACTACTACTATAAAGTTGCCACAGACACCGATCAGGTTCCTGGTAACCCCTGGTTTCTATGTACACTCTGGTTAGCCCAATGGCAGATCATTAACGCCAAATCGGCAGAGGACTTAAGTGAGCCGTTAGATCTTTTGAAGTGGACCATCAAGTACTCTCACGATTCAGGTGTTCTGGCGGAGCAGATGCATCCCTATACCGGTGCGCCGTTGTCGGTCAGTCCGTTAACATGGTCGCATGCCACATTTGTGACGACCGTCTGCATGTATGAAAAGAAAAACCATGAGATCCACGATCGTAGAAAGTAATACTTTAGCTTCTGGAGTGCTTGATCCCTTTAGAGAATCACGCAGACATCGCAACAATGTTCAAAAAAGGACTATTATTTAGACAGCATGCAAGATTTCGGTGCGGCTAAGATATCCGCTCAATTGAGGCGGAAGATTTCGGTTTTTATCGGGGGGACTAAGTATGTCAGCAGATTATGATTTGGACTTGGAGCAAGAATTAACAGGATCTACCGAAGGCTCGAACATTAGCGATGGCGACGAGCCCGAGGAAGAAAAGTCCGAAGGATTGACCTCCAATGTGGGAACTGGGGACGGTGCAGGCTTACCGGGGCAAGGCGGCAATCCAGATGATCCTAGTCCAGCACCTGTCTCGCCTGCCGGAAATTAAACAATTTGCGGCTACGAAAGTAATAATGGCGGCCATTCGATTCGCAAAGCATCGAGTGGTCGTTGCTATCATAATGTGATCAGGTAGCGAGGCTTGCCCGGTCAGATAGTCAATCCCGACCCGACCAATCAATTCCACTTGAGTGAGGGACAGTTGCGTTTTCGTAAATTTGGTCAGTCTGTTGCGTTATTAATTGTAACGGCAATGCTTTTGACCATTCCTTTTGCGTGGAGGCTGTACGTACTCAACGTTGCAGTTCCTGCGAGCTTGAAGTCAGCAGGTGAAGTCGAAATTGGCGACATGCATGCAGATGTTTCGATCAGTTCGATATTGCCAGAGCCGCATCAACCCGGAAATGCCTTTGTCAATTATGTTCAAGCGCTCAATGAATATAATGCGCGACGCAGACTATACCGAAACCTGCCGAAAATTCAACGCGTTACTGACGAACCAATTGCCGGACCACGTGAGCTGTTTTTGTTCGCAGAAGCAACAGCTATCAAGAATTTTGAACCCATAGCGAAGGAAAACGATTCCGTACCTCCTATTATTACAGTTGACGGAAAGTCCTGGCGATACGACTACCAAGATGATCCTTATGGCACTCGACCTGAAATTGCACCTATGCGACTATTAACGCAGGCAATTTTAAACGAAGGCAAAAAGAGTGAGCTGCAAAATGACCGGCTACGGGCAGAGAAAATCTACCGATCTGTGTTGAGAATGGGCAACAACTGGCGATCTCAACCACTCTCGATGATGGATCTCCAACTCGGCCTGGAAATCGAAACGCGCGCATGTCATTATCTGGAGATGCTTTTCGCTCCAACCGACCAACAGAGAACTCAATTACTAACATACTCGAAATCCTTAAATCGTCTGAACGTTCGTATCGGAAGAAAATACCGGCAGCTCGATACCTTGGCTGCCGCCAAATTTATTCTCGAACATGATAATTCTCGATTATGGAGAACAGAAGCGCTCTCATCTCTGTACGCGGGTCTGTTTTATCATCGAGTTAGCTGGCCCGAAAGAGCCATGGTGAACGATGTTCTGAAAGCAGTGAAGAGAGAAAATCGATTTGCCGACGCAGTAACTATAGATTTTCTTCAGCGCATGAAGCCGATTGAATTTCATAATCCTGGAACAGAACAGACGGCCAAAAACCAACGAAAAGGAGCAGGTTCATGACACGAGACAGCGAAGTGCCTGTGAACACGTCGATACCGATAGAGATTGAAGTCGTTGACCCAATGGCCCCCAACGGTACTGGACCGGTTGCTCGAATCGGCTTGGTTGTAGGCATACTAGCACTAGTCTTTTTCTCATTCAGACTATTTGGATTTGTTCACGACGATGCTTTCATAACCTACCGCTATGCGGCAAACCTCCTCCATGGTCTTGGGCCGGTCTTCAACCCCGGTGAGCATACAGAGGGATTCTCCTGCCCGCTCTACCTTCTGCTGACTTCATTGCTTATGACCGTTCCCGGCGATGTCCTGATTAAGGCGAAATTGGTTGGCATCCTATTTGCAGCCCTTGCGATCTGGAAAATCTGGCAACTGGCCGTAGAGATCGAACTGCCAGAATGGGCGACAGCGGTTACGGCGATATTGATAGGAGTCAACAGCAGTATTGCTATGAGCGCCGTAGACGGAATGGAAACATCCTTTCAAATGCTGCTAATCGCAGGTGCGACACTCGCCTTCATTCGCGAGAGAAAATCAAAGTCGGGAATTTCTTCTGCATTCTGGTTGCTTGCTGCCGCTCTCAATAGAAGCGAAGGGATATTGTATTTCCTAGCTGCCTTGTTTGTAGTGATTATAAGTGGTCGTAGAACAGGGTATCGCCCAGACGATAAGCGTTGGATATTGAGCTTTGCTGTCCCTATGGCAATGTTTTTCGGGTGGCGTTGGCTCTATTTCGGCGATCTTATGCCCAATACCTATTACGCCAAAAACGTGGGATGGGACATTGCGTTCGAAAAAGGACCGATCTATCTTCTTAGAACCGTCTTCGTGAATCTTAATGAGCGCGCCGCATATCTTATTATTTCAGCCGTTTTATGGCTCATGGTGATCGGTGGCTCGGTCGCCGAGAAGAGCCGTAAGTCACCAGAACTCTGGATAATTCCACTATTTGTGCTTGCCCAGACATTCTTCGCTT
>CAISOI010000571.1 GCA_903886985.1 uncultured Chthonomonas sp. | reverse complement strand
TGCTTTCAAAAATATATCAAACTGGTGCATCAGTTATTCTGGTCCAAAACGAGAGCGATACGTTGGATAATGAATCTGATGTCGAACGTGCATTGGCCCACAATCTTAAAGCTGCTAAAGCAACAATAGGAGTTACACCAAAAGCATTTGTCGTTTCTGCCAGTCAAGCACTGGAAGCCAAAACTGTCGAGTCAAAATTAGCAGTTTCTAACCAATGGGCGGATTTTGAATCTTACTTATGGATATTGGCTTGGGTAGGGCGGGTAAAGAATAGATCCAGCCTAGTTCAACATAGGTTGAACCAGATACCCCTGTGTATTCGGACGGACCTCAAATTCTCAGCGGACAGATGGGCAAATCAACGAGCCAAACTGCAAGATGAATGTGTCCAAGCGACTTCATTGCGCATCGATCTCCAGAACAAGGTTAACAGTGCAAAACGTAATCTTGAATCAGACTTGAAAACAGCGTGGCAAATAGCGGATGTGGCGTTAGCCAAATTAGTTACTGAAACCGCAAACTCGAACAGTCTCTGGTATTCATTTGGCAGAATGGTTTTGGGTGACTCTCGCAAAACCGAATGGAGTGTCATTTGGTCACCTTTAGTTACTACACTTAGAGAAAAGTGCCTAGGGGTAGCCATTGAACATGAGATCAAATTACAATCGAGTGGTCTCATAAACGACCAGACAAGCGCAATTAGAAGTGTAATCCCGAATAGTATATCAGCACTCCCGTCAAGTTTTTCAGACAAGGACATCCTAGATTACACTAAAGACCTTCGTACTGAATATGAAAAGTATTGTGTGACAACCGCAGAAAAAATCGTAATCGCAACAAGACCTTCAATACACAAATTGCAACGCCGCGAGGAATCAATTAAACATTCCTTAGCGCGTGGTGAATATGACCAGGAACAGTTAAAAGAGTCCTCTCATATCTCTAAGGCGCAAATTCAAACTTTGTGTGACAAGCTCAATTCGCTCAACTTGGTACTTGACGAACAAATGGACGCTTATCTTGCTGTTACAATGAGTAAGCCCCTGGGGGGCATGAAAAAGCGAAAATGGAATAAGATGGTTAAACGTGCGGTTGGAAATCTTTAATGATGGTTACCCATAACGCCGCTTGGTTCCCCCGCCGACCCAAAACGCCCCCCGATTCATTTCTCGGTACGAGCTATATTAACAATCGAATAAAGCCAGCGGAGAAAGTTCGATTGGCTTAAGCGAGAAACTGTGTTCGGTGATTTGGAAAACTACCTTTGGAGATGGAGAAACTCTAGGCGATAAGGTCGAATGTAGCAAAATGATGGCACAATTTGGTTCCCGATATGCCGTGAAATCCGTGTTTCGTGTCCGATTACAGTGAGGTAAGTGCGGTCTTCAGGGGATTGTAACATGAAGCTGATGCTTAACACGTGATTGGTCGATGATTTCCTTTCGATTCGTCTCCATGTTATAGTGCGACGTGGAAGCGATGTTTCAGGTATTCCGTACTCTAATAAACCGGACATTTGTGAGATCCTGGATTCGCTAAAACTCTTCAAGATATGTCGATGTAGTATTGAGTGTTGCAAATCCAAGTTTTCGAGATTTGGAATTCAAGTGATTGCATGAGTGAACATGAC
>CAISOI010000570.1 GCA_903886985.1 uncultured Chthonomonas sp. | reverse complement strand
TTCAAGCAATTCAAAATCGAGTTCATCACCACTATCCGAGACAAGCGTATAGACGGTTACGTCCTCTTCTTCAATTTCTTCACTCATGCGCTACTCCTTCGGAAATGGCTTGCTTAATAATTTGCACTATTTGAACAGAATAATGATACCTACTGAAACATCGACTGTCCAACCACAAACCAAATCAATCACGTGTAAAATTTTACGTATACCCTCAAAGATTACTCGTAGCTTCCATTTCAAGTTCCTTCTTTAAGAGTCGCTTTACAATTTTTCCGGTTCCACCCTTCGGCAAGGAGGCCCTGAATATTACTCTTCGAGGAACCTTAAAGTTAGCAAGATTCTTGCGGCAGAAATGGATAATGTCCAACTCTGTGGCCGTCTGGCCCGGCTTCAACACAATAACAGCTGTGACCTCATCACCACGGAGGGGATCTGGCATACCGATGACTGTAGCTTCTAGTACAGAAGGATGGGTATAGATTAGTTCTTCCAATTCTCGAGGATACACGTTGAACCCGCCCACCAGCAACATATCTTTTTTGCGGTCGAGAATGTAGACATAACCATCACTGTCGATTTTCCCAATATCTCCTGTGTGATACCATCCGCCTGCGAATGCCTCTTCGGTTTCTTGTGGTAGCTTCAAGTATCCGATCATGACGTTTTCGCCACGAACCACAATTTCGCCCAATTCATCGGTGGCAACTTCGACGTTGTTGTCGTCGAATATCTTGATTTCAACTCCGGGTATCGGTAGTCCGACACTCCCAATCTTTCTGACGCCATCTATAGGGTTCACGGAGGTAGCTGGACCACATTCGGTAGGTCCATCACCTTCAATAATGATCGTATTGAATTTGGCTTCGAATGCCTGAAGCACAGCGGATGGCATTGGAGCACCGCCAGAAACGCACAATCGCACCGAGGATAACTCCTGACCTTCGACCGGAAATTGCAGTAGTGCGCCATACATGGTTGGCACACCCGAGAAAATTGTAACTCCAGTCTCTACCACTGTTTCAAGAATTCGTGCAGGATGAAACTGTTCAACAATCGTAAATGATGCACCCATGTTGATTGGTGCATTCTGGCAAACTGTTCCCGCAAACGAGTGAAACAGTGGTAACACGCACAGAAAATTGTCATCGACACTAAATTTCAGTGCTCGTGATATTTGTTGACAATTGGCGGTTAAATTTTTGTGGGAGAGTAGGGCTCCTTTAGGGAACCCCGTTGTACCACTGGTATAAATGCAGACCGCAGGATCGGTATCTTGAATTCCGTGCAGATCTGGCGCAGCATCTGAAGCACTCGCCAGAACATTGTCAAACCTCCAAATGTCCGGCATTTCAGTTGGTGGCTCGTCAATGAGAATGATCTGGATTGGTCTACCAATGAGCTGAATAGTTGCTTGCACAGATGGCAAGAGTGCGGCCATTGTCACCACATATTGCGCATCGCAGTTTTCCCAAATGTACTGCAACTCTGCAGGCTTTAGTAACGGATTTGCCGGTACGCACAATCCACCGATGGCCGTAATACCGTAGTATGTAACTGTAAATTGAGGGCAGTTTCCGAGCAGTACGGCAACCGTTACATCGTTATTCACACCGAACTCTCGGAAAGCATTGGCACACCGGTTTACGGACTTGTGCAGTTCTAAATATGTGATCACATTAGATCGAAAATGGATGGCAGTTCGATCTGGGTAAGTAGTGGCGGTGAGACTTAGTGATTCGTATAAAAGCATCGATCTACTCCGAAAGATGTATTAGAAAATGAACAGATTCTATTCAGCGATGGAAAGTGCCTGATCCAAACTCATTCCACTCAGGCTATTCCCTTGGGCGCGGCGGGCATTTTCGAGTTCGATTCTTACGAACAAGGCACCCGAATTTTTGATTTCATGAAAGGTAGAGAGCGACGCATCCAGCAAAGTAACTGCCCGATCATACTGTCTGCGGTCGAAGGCGAGTTTACCCAACTTGTGCAGCGTTAGTGCAATTTTCAGTTTGTCATTTTGCTCCCGATAATATCTGAGAGCGTCGATGTACAGTGCTTCTGCATCATCGGAATTACCGGACGCCGCAAGTGACTCTGCCTGAGACCTCCACAGCTCGACCCGTTCCGGGGTAATCCCAAGCGCGTTTTTGCTCCAGTTGACTGCATCATGACCTATGGCTGTGGCTTTCACTGCGAGATCCTTGGCGAAACTCTCCAGATGTTTTGGGTCAGTCCGGAACACTTCCACTGCCTTTTCAATCGCTCCCGGGAAGGGCAACAACCGAGTCAATCTACCAATAGTCTTGGCTCTATGGTCACTCAGATCAAACTCTGGACGCTGTTCGACGACTCTATCGACAAACAATCTGCCCGCTTCTGATCTCAATAGTTGCTCGGCGCTGGAATTTTCAGGGGGCGAAGTCAATACTGGAACGGTAACTTCCGCCGCCTCTTCTATGCTGAGTGACTCTCTGGAAGTCGCAACGCAACGCAGGTGAGCGGATCCCGAAAGTATCTCTCGAATGAATTTGTCAGCCTGTGGCAGTTTGCTGGCATCGTCCAATATTAGTAGGCACCGTCGATCGGCCAACCAAGTTTGTATAGTTGTCAGGGCAAATGACCCATCTGGGATGTCACATCCTACAGCCTTCGCAACCTCAAATGCGGCACTTTCAAGATCATGGGCCTTCCCGATATCGACAATAAAGAGCCCCTCTGGGAATAGATAATTGTGTTCTGCGGCAGCCTGCTGTCCCAATCGAGTCTTGCCGGATCCTTCGGGACCAGTGATCGTGAGGAGCCTTGTATCGCCACTTGCGAAAAGTGAAGCGATTTGTTCGATCTCCTTTTCTCTGCCGACAAAGCTCCTGCGCTGCATCGGAAGATTATTTGGAACACTGTTAAGGCTGGAAGGTGCGGGATATGCCCTTTGGTCCAATTTGGGATGGGAAAGTTGATGTAGTCGAATGGGTTCATCAAGGTCTTTAAGCCGATGAAATCCTTGATCAATGAACCTTACTCCAGGTTCCACGATTCCTTTGACCGAGTTTATCGTGTCGTCTGAAATCAGTACTTGCCCACCGTTAGCGGCGGAAAGAATGCGTGCGGTTCGGTTTACGGGTGGACCAAAATAGTCCCCGCCCTGCATAAATGGAGTACCGGTATGGACGGCCATTCGAACTTCAATGTTGCCTACATCTTGTGGCCACGGATATCTCTGAAGAGCAGCTTGTGCAAGAATGGAACAGCGCATGGCATCTTGTGGATCAGCAAATGCCACCATAAAAGAGTCGCCTTCAGTTTTAACGATGTACCCGTTATATCGCTGAATCGCATCGCTCAAAATTGCGTTGTGGGCTTGCAATATCGGAAGGAATGCGTCGCCATGTTGTTCCCATTTGTCAGTTGATCCAACAATATCGGTGAACAGAAAGGAAACATCCCCAACAGGTGGTTTAATACTCATTTAAGACCTTCACTAAGACGAATACATTGTATAAATGTCTATCTATTATGACACCTACTACCTTCAATGCAGGTCCTTGAATTAATCCAAGTTATTATAAAGTGCTTGCTGTCTTTCCAAAGCACTGACATAAACTTCGTGATGGTCGACGAATGGTTCAAACACCATACCATTGAGAGGCTCAAGAGTTTCGAATCGTTCAATTACATTTAGATAACGTAATGCCACGATTGCGGCACCGCGGCTCGTTGCTTCCGACTCGACAGATAGCGTAATCGGCTTGTTGAGGCAATCTGCCAAAATCTGAGCCCAAAACGGCGCTCGTTGAAAAGCGCCGCCTGCTGCCACAATGGTGTTCACATCAGGAAATATGGCATTTAGACTTTGGTGTACCAGAGCAAACCGGAGCGCAACAGCTTCTATACTAGCCCTGACTATGTCCGCAATGGATGTGTTTGTAGATAGCCCGTGAATTGTCCCTCGTTTATCTGCATTCCACCCTGTGCTACGTTCGCCACTAATAAATGGCAGCATCGTCAATCCGTGAGAATCAGGACTCAGGTTCTCTACTAGTTTCAGAGTTGCATCAATGTCATTGATCGCCAGTCGCTCCCTCATCCATGACAAAAGGTCTCCGCCGTCGCTAAACGCTCCTCCAAAGATACTGAAATCGCGGTTTAGCCGATAGCACCAGAGATCCTCTGGTATCTCTAACTGAACTGTCGGTAGAAGTGTCCGTATAGCGCCTGAGGTACCGAGGTTAATGGCCATGGAGCCATTATTGGCAC
>CAISOI010000569.1 GCA_903886985.1 uncultured Chthonomonas sp. | reverse complement strand
GTTCCGTTTCGATTGCAGAGTATTGGGAACCACCATGTGATTAATGCAGTTTGTGCGGCGGCAGTGGCAGCAGAACATAATATAGGTCTGGAGATGGTGGCTGAGGCTCTCGAGAGTTATCGATCACCAGGGATGCGCATGGAGACTGTGCAATCACCCGGTGGGTTAACTATTTTGGACGACACCTACAATGCCGCGCCGGACTCCATGCAATCTGCTCTCGAAACATTGAGAATTGCTGGGGGCCAGCATCGAAGAGTTGCCATTTTGGGCGAGATGCGAGAGCTCGGGGATCATTTAGAAGAGGCCCACCGTTCTGTGGGAAGATTTGCCGCGGCTGCGGATCTGGACCTACTTATTATCGTGGGCGCGAACGCTGGGCTAATTGCGGAAGAAGCGGGAGTTCTCTCGACGGTCCATTTTACCAATTCAGAAGAGGCAGTGGGAGGAGTTGGATCTATGCTTCGTCCGGGTGATTTTGTTTTGGTGAAGGGATCGCGTGCGATGCAGATGGAGAAGATTGTAGAATTTTTGAAGACTATATAGGACTTGTCAACATGTTGCGGGCGATCTGTACATCTCGGTGCATAGCCGTGACAAGTTCTTCGAGGGAGTGAAACTTTTCTTCGTCGCGAATGCGTTCTATGAATTCAAATTCTAATTCTTGATCATATAAATCGCCGTCGAAGTCGACCAAAAATGTTTCGACGGTCCGTTCTTTGCCGTTAACAGTCGGGCGGAGGCCAATACTACATGCGCCCTGCCTGCGGGTGGTGCCGTCGTTGACCATGACGGCATAAACGCCATCCTTAGGGAGAAGCTGCCGATCGGTAGTTGCAAGATTGGCAGTTGGGAATCCGAGAGTGCGACCTAATTGCTGACCATGCACAACTGTGCCCGTCAGTGCGAAGGGTCTACCGAGTACTTGGGCCGCTTCTGCCACACTCCCCTCACGCAATAGGGAACGCACACGGGTGCTGGACGCTTTTTCACCGCGGACCATCACTGAGTCGATGATATTGGTTTTGTATCTCAATCGGGCTTCTGCCGCGCTCATATAGTCAACGTCCCCTGCCTGATTACAACCGAACCGGAAATCGTGACCGACCGACACCGAAGCCGCACCCAAAACGCCGACGAGCACAAAGTGTAGGAAAGTTTCGGGGGAGAGGTCTCGAAATCGATGATCGAATTTCGCAATTACGAGGTCATCTACGCCGCAAGCAGCTATTAATTCTGCGCGTTGATCGAGAGTGGTGATCTGTCCTGGTGCTCTTTCGGGAGCGATTAGTTCCATAGGGTGGCGGTCAAACGTGAACACTACGGATCGACCATCGATCCGCTTTGCCTCTGCAACCGCAAGCCCAATGAGTGCCTGATGTCCAACATGGAGCCCATCGAACTGACCTATGGAGACTGCGGAATTCACAAATGGAGTCTTTATTGATTCCAGACCTAACCAGATCTTCATAATTCAGAAAATACCTTGAATGGTGCGATTTGTGCATCGATGGCTTTTGCGAGTGCGACGGGATTACCACTAGAACTCACCAGCAGCAGTCGGGAGCCGTCGGGATAAATGGTCACAGCTGGTATTTGTCTGCCCAATCGTATGTCGGATTCCTCTGATGCGGTCAATGTCAGTTGCTCCCAGTCTGCAAGTGCGGATGTCATTGGAACAAGCAGGCTTCGCAACGCAACTTGGTCCGTTAGTTCGTTTAGTTCTTCTAGTGTGTGGGCAGTACCGAGATCAAAATTGCCGACCGAGTTGCGCCTGAGTTCCGTCATAACTCCTCCCACTTTGAGTACGTCACCGATATCATGAATTATCGTACGGATATATGTTCCAGTGGAACAACGAATTCTGAAAGTAGCGGTTGCAGACTCTCCTGCTTCGAAAGAGAGCAAAGTTAACTCATCAATTGTGATGGGGCGGGCATCGCGATCGACTTCGATTCCCTGCCGAGCAAGATCGTAAAGTCGCTGCCCCTCGTGGTGTAGAGCCGAGACCATGGGAGGCATCTGCAGAATATCTCCGCGAAATGGCAATAGGGCGTCCTCGAGATCGGACCGAGTGAGATTTATGGTGGAAGTTGTGGTGAGTGTAGTGCCGGTTCGATCTTGGGAATCTGTGGTTCGTCCAAATTCTGCGGTTGAAGTGTAGATCTTTTCTGTTGCAGTTAAGTATTCGACAATGCGGGTCGCTTGACCGAGGCAGACTACCAGAACTCCAGTGGCAAGAGGATCAAGAGTGCCGCAATGTCCGACGCGCTTGGTATTGAAGATGCGCCGAATTTTGTTGACGCAATCGTGGGAGGTCATCCCAGCCGGCTTGTCGAGAACGAGTATCCCCTCTGCAGCACCGGGAACGTTTTTGATACGCGGACTCATCTACCTGTTAATTATCCGTGGTTTCGGTGGAATTGTTCTGTTTCAAGTGTCGAACGACTTCTGCGATGACTGCTGCTTCGGCATCTACCAAAGGCGATTCGGCAGAACATCCTGCTGCAAGATGATGGCCGCCGCCGCCGAATACCTGCGCCACTTTGTTGACATCGAAACCTTCGCGCGAACGGAGGCTGATTCGGACTTTTTTGCCGGGAATTTCTCGGAAGAGGACGCCAACCTGCGCTGTACGTACAGCACGGACGTGATTAACAATTCCTTCGGTTTCGGCATCTGCGGCATCAAGATCAGCAAAATCTTGTGCGGTGACATGTGCCCATGCGACCTTGCCATTTGCGGTGAGCTGCAGGGAGTCCAACGCACGCCCCAGTAACTTTACGCTGCCGAGAGTCCGATTTTCAAATACTAACTCAGAAATATCCGCAGGAACTGCACCACACTTCATTAGGTGTGATGCGATTTCGAAGGTTTCAGCGGTTGTATTGAGGTAGCGGAATGAGCCCGTGTCGGTTATGATCGCACACATTAGGCACTCCGCGATTGACTTAGTGACGCTTGTATTCATTTCGACTAAGATACGGTAGACCAATTCCCCTGTTGCGGAAGCTTTGGTATCGACAATTCGTATCTTTCCAAAATCGCCTTCTGCGACATGATGATCGATATTGATCGAGGCGGGTGCGGATTTGATCGCTTCTGCCGCACGCCCGATGCGATCGGTGGTTCCGGTATCGCAGACGATGGCGAGATCGAAATCTCGACGATCACAATCTCGCACAACGAATTCCGCACCCGGCATCCAGAGATAGATGTCCGGCACGCCATCATGGGAAACGGGCACGACGTCTTTGCCCAGAGCCTTGAGAGCATGCACCAACCCCAACATACTGCCGAGGGCATCGCCATCCGGATTAATATGGCAGGAGAGGACGATACTTTTGGCAGAATTGATTGCTTCCGCAGCCTGTGCGATGGCCAGATTTGTCACTGAACCGTCTTCTCTGGAGAAACAGCTGCTGGTTCAGCGGCAACTGGTTCTGGGGTTGTCACGGCAGGTGCTTCCGCTTTGATCTGGTTTAACAGGTCAAAAATACGTGCTCCGCGCTCAATCGACTCATCTGCAAGAAACTCAATTTCGGGCGCAATTCGCAAATGGGCGCGGCGCGCAAATTCACCACGCATATATCCCACCGAACGGCGAAGCGCAGCGAAGGACTCTTCGATGGCTGTTTTGTCGCCCATGACACTGATGTAGACCTTTGCATATCGCAAATCGCGCGTGATATCTGCACCTGTTATGGTGACG
The DNA here is from genome assembly GCA_903886985.1 of uncultured Chthonomonas sp. GTDB lineage: Bacteria > Armatimonadota > Chthonomonadetes > Chthonomonadales > CAJBBX01 > CAISOI01. The sequence continues at coordinate 3,343 of CAISOI010000569.1, read as the reverse complement.
AAGCCGACTCGGGGATCTTTGATATCTCGTTGGATCATCTGGCTAATTTCTTGGACGAGGCGACCCTGAATTTGTTCTTGACGGATGGTAGACATTGTATTTGACCTTCACTTCCTGTAGCGATGCGGGAACGACGTGGTTCCAACATAAAGGGACTTTAGTATACCTTGCCCTTCGGTTTTGGGGGGATTTGAGATTGGTACGGCTTGTTCGACGGTTCTATATAGATTTAGGCGAGCGGGTTTGGTAAGCGGCCGGTTTTAGGATAGGAACTTTTCAAACCAGGTTTTTTGACATGGGTGGATAGAAACATTTCAAACTAGGTCTTGTAACATGGATGGACAGGATATTTTGAGGCAAGACCATAGATTACTATCTGTCCACATCTACTAGCCCTATCATTGAGTGGTTCAAAAGAGGACCAGATGTTACGGTACACTTGTGGGATAATCGGTAATCCCGGCATTGGGCTATGGGTTGTTCTGATAAGCCTTATGCGGTTCAAGGGAAATTGGGGTGATAAATTTGTCAAATCTGAGTTCTTTTTGCAGCATTTTCTTATTACATTTATCGCTGGTGACATTTGCCGGCGCCCAAGAGAACCGCTCCGCCGCACCAGCAAACCTGCCCGGTAACGGATTGGCGCAGCACAGTTTTGTCTATACGGGGGAAGCAAAAGCGCGGAAAATCTTCATTATTCGCAATGGTAAGGTGGATTGGGAATACGAAGAGACTACGGGACGGGGTGAAATTAGCGACGTCGTCATGCTATCCAACGGTAATATTCTGGTCGCACATCAGTTCGCCGTGAAGTTGATATCACCAGCGAAAGTGGTTCTTTGGAATTTGGACGCTCCGGCTGGTACGGAAATTCATACCGCATTGCCGATCGGTTTTGACCACGTTCTTTATGTTCAAAATGGTGCCGTTCCGTCGGTAAATGTGGTTAACATTAAAACAGGTACGATCAACTTGTCCTTTCCCCTCAAGGCTAATCCTAAGGATGTGCACTTGCAGTTTCGCCGCGCGAGGCTCACTCCTCAAGGAACTCTGCTGGTTGCCCACAAAGATCAGGACAAAGTTAGCGAATACAACGACAAGGGTGAAGAGATTTGGTCAATTAGTTTGCCAGAGGTTTGGGGTGCAGAGCAGCTTGCAAACGGACATATTCTCATAAGCACACACTTTGGTGTGCGCGAAGTAACTCGGGATAAACAGGTTGTTTTCAGCTTAACACGTGAAGACATGCCTGATTATAAAGTCTACAACTGGCAGCTATGCTGGCGACTCCCAAACGGTAATACTGTTTTCAACAACTGGATCAACTCATGGAGTCAGCCAGATCTCATTGCAAAAGGGGACGCAGCTCAACTTATAGAGGTTGACCCTCAAAAACGTGTGGTCTGGGCACTGCGTTCGTGGAATATGCCGGATCTGGGTCCTGCCACTGCTATTCAGTTTCTAGACAAAAGAACCTATCCAGAACGCGTTCATTTCGGCTCAATCAAATAACTTCCGTTTGAATTTAAACGTTCATGTAACGACTTTCTGGTGCATATACGATGGCATTGATGGACAGCATGGGCGGGAAAGATTAGGAAAGCACGTTGATAAGTGGAATTAATCCGGAGCGATATCCAGTTTACGGATTCGCTTCAGGATCGATAGTGTGACAATCGCTCCCAGAACATACTCCGTCTGATGCGCAATTGCCACATCTATGATTCTTCGGTCGGATTGGCAGGGCGGACGCTGCCATTCTCGTTCCGTGCCATTTGGCGAGGAGTATGTCTTTGGAATTGAAGTGAGACTGATTCAGGAATAGACGATAAATAACGTGCTCACGAATCGGAACAAAGCGCGGTTGGTCGCATTAATTCAAAATGGCTTTTCTCAAAGCCACCTGTAGCTGAGAATTATGTGGCTAAAGAACGGATAGGCTGCTGGTCATTAGCCCGCAGCCTTTTTCACTAGCTCAGTGATCTTAGTCTCGACTTCCGGTGTCAATTCCAACAGTGCGTAAGAAGTCGGCCAAATTGCACCATCGTCAAGGTTCGCCTTGTCGCTGAATCCTAGGGTGGAATACCGTGTCTTGAACTTCTGCGCGCTCTGGAAGAAACAGATTACTTTATCGTCCTTGGCATACGAGGGCATTCCGTACCACGTTCTCGGGGATAGAGTAGGAACCGCAGATTTGATGAGTGTATGGACTCGCATCGCCATTTCTCGATCGGGCTCTGGCAGTTCTGCGATCTTGGCGAGGACATCAGCCTCCCCTTCGGCATCAGTTGCGCTTTTACGGGCCGCGGCTTTGAGCTCCCGGGCGCGCTCTTTCATTGCAGCTTTTTCTTCGGCAGAAAAACCGTCGGTGGGTTTATTGGGCATGATGAGATGTTCCTTTTTAGAAGTAGTTCTTTAGGTGGCGGGAGTTTTCCTGTTTTGAAATGTCAAATATCAATTGCAACGTGCCGAGGTGACTGACGCAGATATCGCGCTTTAGGTCAACAGGGAATCACTCTCAAAAAGCAGAATTGTGCTGCGTTTGATATAATCATGAATCGATTGGAATTTGGTATAAATCAGAACCCACAGAATCCAGCTTTGTTGCAGCTATAACTCTCACTTAGGAACACTGAATGAACGTTGAGATAGTCCCGATTAATCACGAACATATCCCCGGTTTTTTCGAGTGCCTCGATTCAGTCGCAAGAGAGCGGAAATATCTCCGCTTTCTGCAGGCGCCTCCATTGGAGTCGGTGAGAGAGTTTGTCGAAGCGAATATAACCGCGGGGAATGCACAGTTCGTTGCATTGGATGACGCGCGCGTGGTTGGATGGTGCGATGTAATCCCGAAGAAAATGGAAGGATTTCAGCATGTGGGAGTGCTGGGGATGGGGCTTCTTCCTGATTATCGGGGACAGGGAATCGGCACGCGGCTTATTGAAACAACGTTGGCTCGTGCCAAAGAGATCGGTTTGGAACGGATAGAATTAGACGCATTTGCAACCAACACGAATGCGATTGCACTCTATGAAAAAGTCGGGTTTGTAATCGAAGGCGTAAAGAGGAATGCACGGAAGATTGACGGAATTGTTGAGGATAACATTGTGATGGGATTGGTCTTTTGAGACGAAGCGTTATGCGAATTCTTATTCGATTGGCGTTAATTGCAGATGACCCTGAATTGCATGCAAGAAAGTGGTGATCATTCCAGAATCGAATCGCCACCTGAAGTTAGATATCAGCGTTTTAAGGATCTACAAATGTGTACGCACCGCGTGCATATTATGAAAATATGCACGCGAAAGGGCTATATCGCGTGCATATCTTAGACCATTGTGGG
>CAISOI010000568.1 GCA_903886985.1 uncultured Chthonomonas sp. | reverse complement strand
CGTAGTTAAATTGTCTGGTAAGAGCGACGGCTATGAATCAGAAGATATCCGAATGGCTCGACAAATATTTGCCGAGCCAATACCGGAAATTTTATACCGATCCGTTCACGTTCAAGGATAATCCCATCCTGTTGCGCGAAGATCGCAGGGATTCTAGACGCAAAGACCGTCTGCTCTTCATAACAATCACTCTAGTAACGCTCTCCGCCTTAATCTGCCTTCTCACCTGGTTGTTCCAAAAGTACTATTATCATCAACCATGGGTCAAATCAACCTACCGTGAATTCGGTGGAAGTCACGTAACGATGATGTTTCTGTGCACTGCCGGTGTCCACTACTGGTTTGTATTACATGCGGTAGTGCGGCGAACCAATACCTTCTTCTTGGAAGAGTACCGGCGGAACTCCTTACTTAGCCTCCTATGTACCCAGCTTCCTCCATTTCAACTTGCACTCCAAGCTTGTGCGCAACCGTTCCGCGAAACAATGATAATTGCGTTAACAGGTCTCCCCATATATCTGCTTTTATTAGCCTCAGGGGGGTGCGGACTAATTGATCTATTCGGTCTCTACTTGTTATTTACCATGACTGCCTTTCGGCCGCCACGATGGACGGTTCCAGTCTTTGCCAATGTGCCCGTCGACAACATTCAAAAACGTATGAACAGCGGCGCCGCCAAAACATGGGGTGAGTTCTGGTTTGCATTTTCTTTCGTCCTTATTCCGTTCGGATCCACTTTGTTGTCAGTGGCATTTGGTCGGGGTTGGGGCAGCCAATCGATAGGTCCGATATGGTACGCACTGCCTCGATCCGCCAGAGACATCAGTGATTTCTTTCCCATCACCTGGGTCATGGTCGTTGCACGAGTACTTGTCACTCCTATCCCATACTATCATTTTATTTTGCCTCCCATCGTGATCATTCTGCCACTCTATCTCTTTGCACGTATTCTGGGGCTATGGGAGACCAGTCTGAATCTAAGGTTGGGTGATTCGGACATTTCAGAGGCACTCTGGGATTTGCCTGCATATTGGCGATCCCGAAGGCTCTACGGCCTACTTTTTCCGTTTCTCCTGTTAGGATATCTCTGGCCAATCCACATTCAAACTCAACATCTATCTGTTTTTCTGTACATTCAAGGAGGAAGGCTGGATCAAACAATAGCTGGTTTGTGGTGGTTTTGCGGATCACTTGGGGTGATGATATGCTGGGCGCGTGTGAGAGAGATCAATGTACCACTGTTATCGCGTGACCTGATAGATGTGCAAGTCGTTGGAAAACAAGGATTAGCGTGGAGGCTCGTTTATGTTTTTAGCCCGCTTCTACAAGTATTCAGTCTTGTCACTTTGGCGTGCCTGCTTGGATATACAAATCCTTTCCCTACTTTGGTTTTAATCCTCATACCTAAGCTTATTCTAGCAACTGGAGTTGGCGCACTTTTCGTGAGTGCATTGCCGCCTGGCATCTGGTGGTACCTTGGCTTCCTTCTTCTACCACTACTTTCATATCTAATTGGAATTGGCGACGCAGCAAATTATGTGGCTTCTATTTCACCTCTATCAATACTGTTAAGCTTGTCCGAACACACCAACAGACTCCTGAGTTACGCAACAAACTTGCCAATCGCAATATTGCCATGGCATTTCTGCATCATCGTGCCACTGATAGCCGGGCTCACAAATCCCCGCTTGTTATCACGTTTTCTTATACCAACACGCAGACTGTTTTGGGGTATCCCGAGCAACCTTACCGGTATGCCGCTTATTCTGTCCGTAGAATCACTGGCAACCATAACTGAGAAGATTCCGGCTCCGCCCGATACAGAGGGGAAATCCAAATCGCAAATAAGGAAGGATGAAAGAGAATACAAGAAGCGCCTGCGAACAAAAACGGCAATTCAGCCAAAAGCGTTTGTTCCAAAAAGAGATACACCTATGGGGAACGCATTGGTCAGATGGATTGTTGATCACTCGAATAACTCCGTTCTAATAAAAGAGATGCGCGTAGCACTCAGAGGCAACCTCGGAGCGGATCAGTGGATATCACTCGGAATTTCAACTTTGGTTATTGTTGGGATACTAAGTTATAATACTGAAGTTTCAGCTTCGATCTTGACCTATCCCACTATTCAATTTCTAGGTCGTTCACCGAATCACGCCCCGATAATCCTTGGTGGGCTCGGTATCTTAATGGCGTTGATTATGGCAATCTACTCTCTAGTAGTTCCCGCTATCACGTGTGGAGCAGCATTTACTCGTGAAAAGCAGAAGTCAACTCTGGGCTTCCTTCTCTGCACACCCTCATCCACACGGCAAATATATCTCGGTAAATTCTTTGGACCGTTAACAATTACATTCATTGGTTTGTTTTGCACATTCATTGCGACTGCAGTTCTATACAGCTTCATTATTCCTATGTTCGGCTGGCAAAGGGTGCTTACTACGTATGCGTGGATTGTGCTGATGCCGATTGGATTATTATTAATGAGCGGCTCCCTCGCTTTGGCGGCATCGACAATATTTCAGCGAGAGACAGACGCATCTGGCTTTGCGATATTTGTGGCCGTGGTAATAGTAATAGCGGAAATTTGGTTCTTATCGCTTCAAAATGGTAGTCAAACATCCTATTGGCCTCTTATTCTATTAACCTGGACAGGACTGCGTATGCTTGTGAGTTTTGCAGTTGCAGCGATATCCTATGCCTTTGCGGCGTGGAAATTAAACAGAATGCGATTTGGGAATGTGCCAATGGAAGGAGTAAGGGAGCTTGTTTAGTTACCGGATCAAACAGCCTGATAATATGGTTCGGTAGCGGCGCGTTCTTCGTCGGAGAGAAAAGATCGGCAAATAAGGCAGAGTCCCGTCTGGTCTATATCAGTCGCCTTGCAGACAAAACAGCGTCCACTCTTTACCGCTCTTTCGACCCACTTGGCGTTGAGCAATATCTCCAAGACACGGTAGCGCGGCACTCCGCCATTCACGGAATCGTCAAACAGCGGGTTATCTACAGACTTGCGGCTCATTCCTAATATCCTATGGGGTCTAAAATGTCATCCCGCTGCTGTGCCCGGGGAACAGTTTCGCATTGGGATCGATGAAGGTCTTTGCATAGTTTACTGCAATACAGACTTCGCCTACTCCCGTTGCTATTAATTTCAACTTGCCATCGTAGGTGCAGATATCGCCGGCCGCATAGATTCCCGCCCGGCTGCTCTCCATATGAGAATTAACGACGATAGCAGAGCCTTCCAATTTCAAATCCCAATCTCGAATTGGCCCAATCGATGCATGGAATCCAATGTTCAGAAGGCAGGCATCAATGTCCAAACGCTCTCTATCGCCCGTCACATTGTTAACGATAGTTGCGTGTTGGAGCGCACCATATCCCTCTAGGGATTCGAGCTCCCAGAAGAGTTTTGTTTGCACCGTAGAATAATTCAGGAGCCAATCGATACTTTCATCATGAGCGCGGAAGGTATCGCGGCGATGAATCAAGATGATACTCTCGGCGGTCGCTTCTAGATTTCGCGCCCAATCGAGCGCAGAGTCGCCGCCGCCCACGATTAGCAGTCTCTTATCCGCAAATATCGATTTGTCGGTGACAAAGTAGTGGACACCTCTGCCTTCAAATGGTTCAATAGTGGGGTTATCGAGTCGCTTCGGCGAAAATGCACCTGCACCAGCACAAACCACCACCGATTTGGTGAGGTAGGTTCCTTTGTCGGTACCAATCTCAAAGATGCCGTCTGAGTTCTGAATGAGGGTTGCGACCTTCTCCCCGAGAGTAAGCTTCGGCTTGAATCGCACTCCCTGAAGCGTCATCTCGTTTGCGAGGTCGCGGGCAAGTACTTCGGGAAATCCGGGCATGTCGTAAACCAGCTTCTCAGGATACAGGGCGCTGAGCTGTCCACCCGTCTCTGGCAGACTGTCGATAATCCGCGTCTTCATTTTCCGAAGACCTGCATAGAACGCTCCAAAGAGCCCTACCGGTCCTGCTCCGATGATTGTCACATCATAAATTTCGAGGTCGCGATGAGTAGTCATGAACGCCCCCTTTGGCGTATCAGAATGTTATGACTTTGTGTATCGGCAGCCGTTCTTTTCGGTTTCCCAGAGCGTGATTGCGGTAACCGGTAAACCCCGTGACTCCAGTTGCTCAAATATCCAACGGGATACATTTTCGGCAGTTGTGGAGAATGGCATGATGTCGTTGAGATAGGTGTGGTCAGGCAAAAAATCGTTCAGCACTGCTTTCAAATCGGTGAAATCACACAGCATTCCAATCGAGTCAAGTTCTGTTCCACTAAACTCCGCCTCCAACCGATAGCTGTGACCATGCAGCCGAGCGCACTTTCCTTTGTGCCCCGGAATGCAGTGGGCGGCCTCGAATGTTGCTTTAACGATCAGAGTGTACATGTGGGTCTTAATCCTTCTGGTACGAGACTGTGATGACGGAACTGATACCACCACGGACCGCGAATTCGCCGATCACCGTCATTTTGCGAGGCTTGCAGAGTTCCACGAGGTCTTCCAATATCTGATTTGTGACCGCTTCATAAAAGATGCCCTTCTGTCGAAAACTGTAGTAGTAATACTTCAGCGATTTCAATTCGACACAGAGTTCATCCGGAACATACTCTACCTTGATGGTGGCAAAGTCCGGCAATCCGGTGATCGGGCATACGGAGGTGAACTCCGGGCAGACGTGAAGAATCGTGTAATCACGCTGTGGGTTGGGATTTGGGAACGCCTCTAATTTCTCGTTACGGTCTGACATTTGCAGATTTCCTATTTGTCATTTGATTTGTAAATACGAAACGGGACCACGGCACCTTGCCGTAGTCCCGCTTAAGTTGGTGAAAGTTGCGGAATACTAGACTGTTGCAGCAAGAACGGTAACGTTCTTTGACTCACCTTGAAGTCGCTCAAATTCCGCTTTCCATACATCCACGTTTCCGCGCCATGCCCAGATTCGCACATGAATAACATCCGCACCACCCGCGATAATACCATCGATGATCGCGCGAGCAATGGGCGCGCAGGTCTCTTGGCGCTGTGTGTCTGATATCCATTTCGGCTGGCGCAGCAAATCTTCCGTAAAATCCGGAATGGTGATTATTTCTGCATCATTGTCGCGCAAAAGAGTCAGCGACTTTGCCACTGCATCCGTAATCCACTTATTCGAGGTTCGTTTGGTATCGTCCATTACTACTGCTAGAGCTGCACTTCCAAATCGGAACTTTCCGCCTGAACCAACAAATGCATTGCCGGGTGCGAGAGGAGCGGCGCGCAGAGCCTCGTATTGAATTGCGTTCGCGGTGGTATCACGCACCCACTTTGAAATGCCAACTGCCATCTTGAGGTCTGTCGCCACGGGGACAATGATCGCATCGCTGGATCTGGGAAGCTTGCGCTCTCTTTCCCACAATTCGATGGTGGTGCCGTCAACCGTTACCGATTTAGAGGGCTTGGGACCAATCTTTTCCCACACCAAAACAACTGCGAGAGCAATGAACCAGACCGAGAATAACAGGCAACCCACAATAATCCAGTAAGGACTACCGAGGAAGAAATCGAAGGGCTGTGCTTGAGTCATGAACTACTCCAAAAAGACGTACAGATTTGAGTATTTGAATGAATCTACTATACCCCAAACTTGGCCCTGCGGCGGTAAGGTGTAACCCATTCTGTGGTGAAGAAATGGAATTCACTCGTGATTTGGATCCATTGGATATGGAGGGAGACGGATATGCAATCTGAGATCTGTCACTTACCTGATAACAGGCGGGCAGTACTTTGAACACCCGACATTGTTTTGAAATGTGAAAATGATCAGATGTCATCCAATGGGTCACTTTGAATCTTGGTTGTTTGGGTTGTATTGATTCTCGTTCAACAAGATATCGTGAGGAGATCG
>CAISOI010000567.1 GCA_903886985.1 uncultured Chthonomonas sp. | reverse complement strand
CCAAACGTCCTCGGCGGATCCAATATAAGGCTGTGTCCACAGGTGTGTATATGCTTGAGCTCTCTGGCGAAGAAGGCAAAGGCGGACCTACAGCGAGATATTACGTTCGAGTTATTGTTGGGGATTGATTTGTAATTGACGCCTTTAGTATCGGAGATCGGTCTGATCGGGAATCTCTGTTGATCTTTTTCTCTTTCTCTTCTTCAGAAACAAATATGTTCTTTCAGCAACGGATGTATACCATGCCCCCACGACAAGTCCGATAACCATAAAATCCGTCAAGGAACCCGACCACCATGGCAACGGTTCAGTCTTATGGAATAATATGCCTGAGCGTGTTCATCGATAAATATCCAATGATGTAAGTTTACTGTAAAGCGGAGAAATCAAAATGACCGAAGATCACACACAGTCTCAACTGCAAGAGGAAGAAACCGACGTTAAGTTGTTTCTCAAACCGTCTCAAGATCAAGAGTTCAGGGATTGGATGCGCGATAATTCAAACGGATTCTATCTTAACGAGCGTAAGAAATGGTTTGTAACAAATCGAAAAGGTACAGCCATGATGCATAAAGTCAGTTGTAAACATCTCATGGATTCGCAAAATCAATGCACTACTTCCAGCGGGAAAGCAGCGCATCCACTTCAGGAACGCTTAATTCATTGGGCAATAACCAATGATAACACTATCAGTTTGTGTAAAACCTGCAAACCATAGGAAGTAAGACGAACCTCGCTTCCATGAATGGAAATAGGGCAATCTTAACCTGTGGATTTCCCGAAGAATTGTTGATCCAAATTGTTAGTAAAAATGGCACATGAAGAAGCCAAGTGGCGGAATCCACCGGCTACCACTCTTGTGATGGTAAACAATGGTGCCTGCGCGGTTACAAATTTACGGTCTCAAACTCCAATGGCTCATTATCATGTTCTAACATCTTGCGTGCACTTGTCACCACCATTTCAACTGTGATCCGATCCATGCATATCTTGCCAATTTCGCAATCCTTAAACAGCCAGCATGGGGAGCAATCGAGCGGAGTATAGAGGTTAATGTTGCAGAGATAACCGGTCTGTTCGGGAAGCTCTCGCCCACCATATACGATCACACTTCTACAATTAACGGAACGTGCAATATGCATAAGGAACCCAGCATATCCCACAAACAAGTCTGCCTGTTTGATAATGGCAGCTGTCTGACGAATACTTGTTTTCCCTCGATAGTCGAGTGCACCTTCTAAGATTGGATCGCGATCCGAACCAACCTGAACTAACCGGAATTCCTCCGATAGTTGGGTGACAACTTCTTGAAATCGCTCCGGGTACCAGTCTTTGGTTGTGTTATGGAAAAACGCTGCCACACCTGAGCTCTGGATGGCAATTGTCTTCCGCGTATCGTGCGGCAACGGGCTCTCACTCAAAGGTCCAATATAAGGTTTGAGTGCAACCCTGCCCGTAATCCCAACAGACTCACACATCTTAATAATAACATGCTTATCGGGTGGTATCTGGCGCCTCTCCTCCATATTGATTGAGGAATAGGCGGGTTGGATAATCTCGGTACCTAAGCGTCGCAGAATACTTAGAAATTTTGGATTAACAGGAATAACTGCTTCAACGTCCGAATTGCCTTCGAACATCTCTGGAAAATTGCTCATCATCCATATTTTGTTGCGTCCATTGCGCTTGAGCCCATGCAATACAGGAGT
>CAISOI010000566.1 GCA_903886985.1 uncultured Chthonomonas sp. | reverse complement strand
TTGTATTGAGATATAATTGGCTTGGATTAACGCAGAAGAACATAGAACATAATCAGCAAACCGTAAGTATGGATACACTCAAGAGACGCGCCCCAATAATCGGGCTCTTGCTAATAGGCAGACCGAACATTCAAAGTTGGTATTTAAAGAATAGTTAGTATAGATATTGAAGGAATAGTTGTGAGTGCTCATCTATATTCAAACAAAATCCTATGAGTTGCCTATTCATCAAGTCGCTTGCTAATAAGGCCCCAGGCATAACACTTCACCACATTCCTCATGGCAAGATCCACGCGATAAATCGTATATCCCGTTTTGTGTACTTGTCAAATCTTAATACTTTTTCGGCAAGGAATCCATTAGTTGCCGTTTGCAGCAATCATAGTGACTTCGATAATATCTGCATTTCCCATTTTGACATCATGGATGACGTAGTCTGGCAGCGCACTATCGATGTTGATTCTAGCAACGGCAGCCTCAGCCCCGTCAAAAATAATATTCTCCATCTCCTGTACATTAATATCGGCGGACTTCAGGATGTCCAGCACATGCGCCAAGACGCCAGGACGGTCTCTGTGGCGCACCACTAACTTGTGAGTGGCTGGAGTAGTCCTTGCGATATTTACCACGTTAGGAACGTTCCCTGTCTCCATAAATGTCTTCACAATTCGGACGGTCTCGGCGGCTATGGCTTCCTGCGCTTGATCCGTGGACGCACCAATGTGATGTGAACCATACATTGAAGGGTGCTTTGCAATCGCATGACGATATTCGCCCGATGCCCCGGAGGGCTCATCGGCAAATACATCCAACCCCGCTTTAATCTTTTTCGTGTTCAGTGCATTCAAAAGTGCCTCTTGATCAACAACTTCACCTCGTGAGGTATTTATGAAAAACGCATCCGATTTCATGGCATCAAAAAACTCTGTTGAGATTGAACCACGTGTATCCGAATTCAAAGCGAGATGGATGCTAACAACATCACTGACGCTAGCCAGCTCCGCAAGTGAAGACGCATATCCGATTCCCAACTCCGCTGCTAATTCTGGAGTAAGGCTGCGGCTATATCCCACAATCTTCATTCCGAAGGCACGCGCACGGATAACCATCTCTCGACCGATATTGCCCAGCCCCACCAATCCGAGCGTTCTACCATAGATGCCCTTAGCCTTGGAAAACTCACCTTTGCTCCACTTTCCATCCCGCAGATGTGCAACATTATCAGCCAACCGTCGATCCAGCGACAACATTAATCCAAAAGCAAGCTCCGCGACGGCGATCGAATTCTGCCCGGGACAATTGGAAATATAAATACCGCGCTTGGAAGCTGCCGAAACATCTATGGTGTTGTATCCTGCTCCCGCCCTGATAATTAACTTCAAGGGCCCCGCATCCAACATTGGTTCGGTTACTTTGGTTGAACGAACAATAAGAACCTCTGGCTGCTCTTTTTGGATTGCTTCAACTAATGATTCGTCTTTAACATCGGGACAAAATGCAACGTCACAGCCTAAAGCTGCAATGCCATCGCGACCTGACTGTTCAAATTTATCGGCAATCAATACTCTCATAACTATGTAACTC
>CAISOI010000565.1 GCA_903886985.1 uncultured Chthonomonas sp. | reverse complement strand
GTTAATGCTGCCTGTTATTCTTGGGGTTGCTTTGCCACAGGTAAGCATATGGATTAACAGGGCGTTTTCCAGTACTCTCGGTAAGGGCCCGATGTCCGCGTTAACCAATGCAAATCAGTTGATGCAAGTCCCCTTGGGAATCTTTGCACAGGCGACGGCAGTGGCAATCTTCCCAATGCTCGCGTCGCTTGCCGCTCAGAAAAAATATGCTGAGCTACGATCTACGTCGAGTTCCGGAATTCGGTCGCTCTTGTTTTTAACTATTCCTTCTTCTGTGCTCTTGATAGTGCTTGCCATACCTGTTATCCAACTTCTTTTGCAGCAAGGCAAGTTCAAACTGGAGGATACTCTTCTCTGTGCGACCGCGCTTAGAGTCTACTGTGCAGGCATCTTTGCTTGGTCGGCACAATCCATTTTGTCACGAAGTTTTTACGCGATGCACGATACAAAGACACCGGTCATTGTAGGAACGGCAGTCACAGCAGTCTTCATTCCCCTCAACTTACTCTTCATGAACACATTCCAATTGGGAGTGGCGGGCTTGGCTCTTGCGACTACAATCGCAGCCACCATGCACATGGTCGTCATGATTGCGGTTTTGAGTCGTCGTTTAGATGGATTTGAGATTCCCCAAATGCTGAGTTCGGTGGGTAAGACCTTTACGGCTTCACTTGTTGCGGGAGCCGTTGCTTATTTTGCCGCGATGGGGCCAGCGTCAATTATAGGTGTCAACCATGTGAAATTGCGAGCACTGATGATGTGCCTCGTTGGATTTGGACTTGGTGGAGTCGTTTACATATTCATCGCCAGAGCTCTCAAAATGGAGGAGCTTACCATGGCGCTGGATATGCTGAAAAGGCGCTCCCGTAAGAAACCCGCTGCCGTCCCTGCAAATTAATTAAAAATTAAGGAAACTCCGGCAGGCATTTCGACTCCTTTCCTCGAACATTATGTCACTCAATAAACTGGTGACTTCGTGGTCACTACAGTTACTTTGCCGTGCATATGGACAGTTCGAGGGGGATCCAAAGCGTGTACAGATCGATTCACATGGCGTTGGCGTTAGGAGTTTCTGCAGTGGCGCTTACTAATTCGTCGACATTGGCGGCTGCCCAAAAAAGCAAAGCCGCTGCGAACGGCATCAAGAAGTCCTCTTTTGGCAAACTAAAGGATGGTCACTCCGTTGACCTTTACACGCTTACCAATAGCCACGGTATGGTTGCAAAGATTTCAACCTATGGCGCAATTCTAACCGAACTCCATGTTCCTGACAAAGCCGGAAAGATGGGCGATGTTGTATGGGGATTTGACAATGTCGCTGCCTATGAAAAAGGGCATCCTTACTTTGGGGCTACCGTTGGTCGGATCGCAAACAGAATTGCCAAGGGCAAGTTCACCCTTAACGGAAAAGTTTATAAAGTTGCGGTAAACAATGGTCCCAATCATCTGCATGGCGGACTGGTTGGATTCGACAAACGCATTTGGGCCGCGACTCCCGAATCCTCAAAAGTTGGACCTAAAGTTAAATTCCACTACGTTAGCAAAGACGGAGAAGAGGGTTATCCTGGAACACTTTCCGTGGATGTAACCTACACGCTCACAAATGACAATGCAATCCAGATG